>NZ_JBISWK010000044.1:0-44035 GCF_044462205.1 Kocuria rhizosphaericola
ACATCGCCACCCGGCCGGAGCCGGGTGGCGATGTCAGGTCGGCCTCGGAGCGCTCAGCTCCGTGCCGGGGATCTCACGAGGAGATCAGAGCGTTCTCACGCAAGCACGGTGATGTTCGCGGCCTGGGGGCCCTTGGGGCCGTCCTGGGTCTCGAACTCGACGCGCTGGTTCTCCTCGAGGGAGCGGAACCCGCCGGAGTTGATCGCGGAGAAGTGCGCGAACACGTCCTTGGAGCCGTCCTCGGGGGTGATGAAGCCGAAGCCCTTGTCGGCGTTGAACCACTTCACGGTGCCAGTAGTCATGGGGAACCTGTCTTTCTGGGAAACGGAGCGTCCCCGGCGATCGGGGTGCTCGGGCGTTGCGATGCCTGCCAAAACGTCTTCTCAGAAAAACTGCCGCGCCCGGAATCGGGCGAACTGCTTGAACTGCAAGAACGAAACTTCAACAACTGGTCATGACTCTACAGGTGTTCGGCGAAAAGCACAGTGACGGACCCCACGTGCCCCGTGATCGCGCCGAGAGCGTTCCCTCGGCGGCCCCGCGTCCCTAGGCTGTGACCATGGCCACACCAGAGACCCGCACCCGGCCCACCGTCAACTCGGACATGGGGGAGGGGATCGGCCTGCACCGCTTCGGCAACGACCCGGAGCTGCTGCAGATCGTGGACCTCGCCAACGTCGCCTGCGGGTTCCACGCCGGGGACCCGGACATCATGTCCGCGACCGTGGCCGCCGCTGTGGCCCACGACGTCGCGATCGGTGCCCACCCCTCCCTCCCCGACCAGTGGGGCTTCGGCCGCCGTGCCATGGTGCTCACGCCGGAGGAGGTCGAGTCGCTGGTCCGCTACCAGGTGGGCGCCCTCACCGGCTTCCTGCTCCAGCACGGGGCCGACCTGCACCACCTCAAGCCGCACGGCTCGCTCTACGGGATGGTCGCCAAGGACCCGGCGCTGATGGAGGCGGTGGCCGCGGTGGCCGCCGACTACGGCGTCGGCGTGCTCGGGATGGCCGGCACCGCCCACGAGTCCGTGTGCGCCGAGCGCGGCGTGCCGTTCGTGGCCGAGCTCTACGTGGACCTGGACTACGACGCCGAGGGCGGGCTGATCATCCAGCGCACACCTCACGCCACCGACCCGCGCGCCGCCGCCGACAGGGTGACGCAGGCCCTGGCCGACGGGGTCGTGCGGGCCGAGGACGGCACGGAGCTGCCGATGCGGTTCGAGTCCGTCTGCGTGCACTCCGACGCCCCGGGGGCGCCCGCGGTGGCCCGCGCCGTCCGCGAGGCGATCGACGCCCGCCCGGGGCCGGGCACCTGACCCGCCCGTCCGCCGTCGTCGTCCGACCCGTTGTGCTCCGACCCACGTCTCCCGACCCGACCGAAAGGACCCGCACCATGGCCCAGATCCAGTCCCCGCTGCCCGGCGTCTTCTACCGCCGCCCCTCCCCCGACAAGGACCCGTTCGTGCAGGACGGCGACCCGGTGGAGACCGACCAGGTCATCGGTCTCATCGAGGTGATGAAGCAGTTCTCGGAGGTCCGCTCGGACGCCGCCGGCACGCTCCAGGCCTTCGAGGTGGAGGACGGCGACATGGTGAACCCGGGGGACGTCATCGCCGTCGTCGCGGAGAGCTGAGCCGTGCCGATCTCCACGCTCCTGGTGGCCAACCGGGGCGAGATCGCGGTCCGGATCCTGCGCTCGGCGCGGGAGATGGGCCTGCGCACCGTCCTGGCCGTGAGCGAGGCGGACCGGGAGTCGTTCGCGGCGGAGCTCGCCGACGACGTCGCCGTGGTCGGACCCGCCCCGGCCCAGAAGTCGTATCTGAACGCGGAGGCGCTCGTGGCCGCGGGCGTGGAGCACGGATGCGACGCGGTGCACCCCGGCTACGGGTTCCTCTCGGAGAACGCCGCATTCGCCCGGCGGGTGCAGGAGGCGGGGCTGACGTGGGTGGGCCCCTCCCCGGACGTCATCGACCTCATGGGCCACAAGACCCGGGCGCTGGAGGCCGCGATCGCGGCCGGGGTGCCCGTCCTCGCCGGGTCGAACGGCCCCCTGGAGGGCGACGACGACGCCGTCCTGGCGCTGGCCCGGGAGGTCGGCTATCCGCTGGTGATCAAGGCGTCGGCCGGTGGCGGCGGGCGCGGTATCCGACTGGTCCGCGCCGAGGAGGACCTGCTGCGGACCGTCGACACCGCCCGGTCCGAGGCCGGGGCGAGCTTCGGGGACCCCACGGTGTACCTGGAGCGGTTCGTGGAACGGGCCCGGCACGTGGAGGTCCAGGTCCTCGGTGACGGGCAGACGTTCCTGCACCTGGGCGACCGCGACTGCTCCCTGCAGCGCCGCTCGCAGAAGATCGTGGAGGAGGCCCCCGCCCCGGACCTGCCGGACGAGGTCCGCGAGCGCATCCGGGACTCCGCCGTGAACCTGGCCCGGCTCTGCTCCTACACCGGGGTGGGCACGGTCGAGTACCTCTACGACCCTGTCCGGCACGAGGCGGCGTTCATCGAGATGAACACCCGCCTGCAGGTGGAGCACCCGGTCACGGAGTTCGTCACCGGCGTGGACCTGGTCGCCGAGCAGCTCACGATCGCCTCGACGGGGCGGACGTCGCTGCGGCAGGAGGACATCCGCTTCGACGGGCACTCCGTGGAGTGCCGGATCAACGCCGAGGACCCGGACCGGAGGTTCCTGCCGAGCCCGGGCACGATCAGCCGCCTCGATTGGCCGGAGGGACCGGAGTACCGCGTGGACACCGGGGTGCGCGGCGGGGACGTCGTCGCCCCGTACTACGACTCGCTGCTGGCCAAGCTGATCGTGCACGGCGAGGACCGGGAGACGGCCGTGCAGCGGATGGGCGCGGCCCTGGCCGCCACGCACGTCGAGGGGATCCGGACCACGGTGCCGCTGCTCCGGCGGCTCGTGCTGGACCCGGTGTTCGCCGCCGTGGCGCACCACACCACCTGGATCGAGACCGAGCTGCTGAGCGACGAGCCCAGTGACAAGCCCAGCGAGGGGAACGCACCATGACCGAGACCCTGTACCTGCCCACCGCCCGGTACACGTGGGGCGGCGACGAGTTCCTGTTCGTGGAGTTCGACGAAGCGATGAACCTCACCGCCAACTACCTGGCCACCACCGTGGCCCAGGGACTCACCGCGCTGGAGCTGCCCGGCGTGGTGGACGTCTGCCCGGCCAACGCGTCCCTGCTGGTGCGCTTCGACCCGGACGTCCTGGCGGCCGAGGACCTGAAGCGGCGCACCCAGGAGCTCGAGGGCCAGGCCCGCGAGTCCACGCAGTACACCGCCGAGACCCGGATCATCGAGGTCCCCGTCTGGTACCAGGACCCCTACACCGCCGAGGTCGTGGCCCGCTTCCGCGAGGGCTACCACCAGGACCCCTCCGGCAGCGACCTCGACTACGCCGCGAAGGTCAACGGCCTCGCGGACGCCGCCGAGTTCATCCGGCGCCACCACGAGTCCCCGTGGCTGGTGTCCATGGTGGGGTTCGTGGCGGGGCTGCCGTTCATGTACCAGCTCGTTCCCCGGGACCGGCAGCTCGAGGTGCCCAAGTACCTCAGCCCCCGCACCGACACTCCCCCGCTGACCGTGGGGCACGGAGGGTGCTTCGCATGCATCTACTCGGTGCGCGGCGCCGGCGGGTACCAGATGTTCGGCATCGCCGCCGCGCCCATCTACGACCCCGAGCAGATCCTGCACGACTTCCGGGACTTCCTGATCCTGTTCAGGCCCGGGGACCTCGTGAAGTTCCGGCCAGTGGACGAGGCGGAGTACCGCTCCATCCAGCAGCAGGTCGAGGACGGCACCTGGCGGTACAAGCAGGCGCCCGTGACCCTCGACGTCGAAGCCGCGCTCGCCGACCCCGACACCTACAACCGCACCCTTCTGGAGGCCCTCGATGGCGCTGACGATTGAGCAGCCCGGACTGCTGACCACCGTCCAGGACCAGGGACGGATCGGGTACTACAACGTGGGCATCCCGCAGGGCGGGGCCATGGACCAGGAGTCCGCGCAGGCTGCGAACAAGCTGGTCGGCAACACCGCCGCCGAGGCCGTGCTCGAGTGCACCTACACGGGACCCGCCTTCACCGTGGACGCCCCGACGACGATCGCCGTGACCGGCGCGGACGTCCCCGTGATGGTCAACGGCGAGGAGCACCCGGCGTGGCGGCGGCTCGAGCTGGCCGCGGGCGACGCCGTGAAGTTCGGTGTGATCCGCGGCGGCTCCCGGTTCTACCTGGCCGTCCGCGGCGGCAGCGACGTGCCGGAGGTTCTCGGCTCGCGCTCCACCTACGCGATCGGGCGGCTGGGCGGGGTGGACGGCCGGAAGCTGGAGGCCGGGGACGTGGTGCCGGTGGGCGAGCCCACCGGCCTGCTGCCCGAGGTCGAGGAGATCCCGGAGCGCCTCCGGCCGGCCTTCGGGAAGTCGCTGGAGCTGCGGATCATGTGGGGCCTCTACGACCACCTGCTCACCGACGAGGGCCGGCGCCGGCTGGTCGAGGAGGAGTGGAAGCTGACCCCCGTGGCCGACCGCATGGGCCTGCGCTTCGAGGGTCCCGGCGTGGAGTGGACCCAGCGACGGCAGCCGTTCGGGGCCGGCTCGGACCCCTCGAACATCGTGGACGCCGGCTACGCCGTGGGCTCCATCCAGGTCCCCGGAGGCACCCAGCCGATCGTGCTGCACCGGGATGCGGTCTCCGGCGGCGGCTACGCCATGGTGGGCACCGTGATCTCCGCGGACATGGACCTGCTGGCCCGGGCCGCCCCGGGCACGGTGACCCGGTTCCGCGCGGTGTCCATGGCGGAGGCGCTGGAGGCGCGCCGGGAGCGGGCCGAGCGGCTGGAGCAGATCTGGGCGCTGTGACCGCTCACGAGCCCGGACGACACGGGGCGGTGCCTCGACGGCACCGCCCCGCCACCTCGCTCGCCGCCCGTGCAGCCCGGGGCCAGGTGGTCCTCGCCCGGCCTCGGGCTCCTCGAGCCTCTCCTAGGACAGTTCCAGTTCCCAGTCCTTGACGTCGGCCACGGGTGCGAGCAGGCTCGCGTCGAGTTCGTCGAGGGGCAGGTCCTTGCGCACCCGCCGGGGCCAGTCCCGGTTGGCCAGGGCGGCCTTGCCCAGGGCGACGACGTCGGCCGAGCCGTCGTTCAGCATGGAGAGGGCCGTCTCCGGGTCGTCCAGGTGACCGTTGGCGATCACCGGAAGGCCGGAGTGCTGCTTGGCCAGGGCCGCGAGCGACGGCCCCTCATCACCGAACGCCGGAGCGGTCGCCTTGTACTCCGTGGTGTGGATGAAGTCGATCCCGGTGGCTCCGAGGGTGGAGAAGATGGCCTCCGCCTCGTCGGCCCCGCCGCTCCACCGGTGGTCGTGGTCGCTGACCTTGGCCTGGGAGATCCGGATGCCCACCGCCGTCTCCGGACCCACGGCGTCGCGCACGGCCCGGCAGATCTCACCGGCGAACCGTACCCGGTTCGCCGGTGATCCTCCGTACTCGTCGGTCCTGAGGTTGAGGTAGTCGGTGAGGAACTGGTCGAGCAGGTACCCGTTGGCACCGTGGATCTCGACGCCGTCGAATCCGGCGTCCTCAGCGCGCAGCGCGGCGGCCACGAACCCCTGACGAACGTCCTCCATCTGTTCCGTCGTGATCTCCGCAGGCACGGGGTAGGGGCCCTCACCGCGGTAGAAGCCCAGCTGCTCGCCCTTGGGTGCCACTGCGGAGGGGCCGATCGTGGAGTCGACGAACCGGTTGCCCTGGGCCTGGGCACCCGCGTGCATGAGCTGGGCGAAGATCTTCGCGCCGGACGCATGGACGGCTCCGACCACGCCGCCCCACGCCTGTGCCTGCTCCTCGGTGGCGATCCCGGGCTGGAACAGATAACCCTGCCCGTAGGCGGCGTCGGGGTAGATCCCCTCAGTGATCAGCAGCCCGAAACCTCCGCGAGCGAAGGCCTCGTAGTAGGCGACCATGCGATCGGTGGCACTGCCCTCCGCCGTGGCGCTGATCCGGGTCATCGGAGCCAGTGCGACGCGATTCTCCAGTCGGGTGGGACCGATCTGCAGGGGGGACCAGAGCGGGGCGAGATCCGGCATGAGCATCTCCTTCGTCAGGGGTCAGTGGGTTGCTGGGTCGACGGCCGGGGAGACTTCCGGAGGGAAGCCGCCCCGGCGCGGTGGTCGTCGGCCCGCACGGTCGGCTGGATCTCCGGGGACAGGCTCACACGGTGTCGGCACTGAGCAGCAGCGCCCGCACGAGCCGCCCCGCGTCCATGGGCGGAGCGCTGGGTCGGGTTCCGTCGTCGAGGATCCGCTCGAACTCCGCGCCACCGTCGTCCGGAAGTGCCCGCCGGTCGACAAGGTGCTGGTCGACCAGGGCGTCGGCCAGCGTCTCGACGTCGGGGAAGACCTTCTGCGCCCCCGTCCGGGAGCCCAGCACCCACTGGTCACCGAGCACGGTGATCCTGGCGCGGCTCCCCACGCTGCGCCGCAGCTCCGCGAGGACGGCCGGCTTCATCCCGTTGAGGTTGATGTAGGCGGTCACCTTCGAGACCGCACGCCCTCCGGGGCATCCTGCGCACATCGCGATGGCTCCTCTCGGTCGGACTAGGGCATCACGTCGCCGCTGTTGGGACCCAGCGTCTGGCCGGTGTAGAGGTCACCGCCGGGCGAGGAGGCCAGCAGCAGGGCGGTGGGTGCCACCTCGTGGGCCTGGCCGAAGCGGCCGATGGGCAGCTCCGCCTGCTTGGCGGCCTTCCACTCCTCGGAGAGCCCCTCGATCAGCGGTGTCACGACGGGACCGGGCGCGATCGAGTTGACGAGGATGTTGTGCTCGGCGAGCTCCAGCGCCATGGCCTTCGTCATGCCGATCACCCCGGCCTTGGCCGCGACGTAGTGGGTCAGGCCGGTGCCGCCCTTGATGCCCAGTTGCGAGGCGATGTTGATGATCCGCCCGCCGCCGCGCTCGACCATGTGGGGTGCGGCCCAGCGCGCGGCCAGGAAGACACCCTTGAGGTCCACGGCGAGGACCTTGTCGAACGTGGCCTCGGTCATCTCCAGCAGCGGCGTCTCGTCGAGGATGCCGGCGGCGCTGACGAGGACGTCGATCCCGCCGAGCTCCTCGACGACCCTTCCCATCGCCTTCTGCACCGCCTCGCCGTCGGTGACGTCCACGGCGAAGGCTGTGGTGCGCCCCCCGAAGCTGCCGCTCTCCTGCGCGACGGCCGTGGCGTGCTGCTCGTCACGATCCAGCACGGCGATGTCCGCGCCCTCCTGGGCGAAGAGCATGGCGATCGCCGCGCCGATGCCGCTGCCGCCTCCGGTGACCACGGCGACCTTGCCGGTCAGTTGCTGTTCCATGTCTGCCTTTCCTGGAGAGCTCAGCTCGGCCAGCGGACGGTGAGCCCGCCGTCGACGACAAGCTGCTGCCCGGTGACGTAGGCCGAGTCGTCGCTGGTGAGGAAGCGGATGGTCCGGGCGGCCTCGTCGACGTTGCCGACCCTTCCCCACGGGATGATCGAGCCCGCGGCGTCGAGGCCCTCGCGGCCCAGCGAGTTCACCGGGTCCAGGGACTGCGGGCTCTCGATCAGTCCGGGGATGACGGCGTTGACGCGGATCTTCCGGGGCGCGAGCTCGACGGCCAGCGAACGGCACAGGCCGATGAGCCCCGATTTCGCCGCGGCGTAGTGGCTGTGCTCCTCCCAGCCGTAGACGCCACCGGCGATCGACGAGGTCGCGACCATCGCTCCGCCGTGGGTCATCCGCGTGCTGCAGGAGCGGAAGACGCGCATCACCCCGGAGAGGTCGACGGCCATCATGTCGTCCCACGCCTGGTCGGTCATCTCGGCCAGCGCGGCGCGGCGCAGGATGCCGGCCGCCGCCACCGAGATGTCCAGCCGGTCGTACTCGTCGAGCGCGGTCTGCGCCAGCGTCTCGGTGTCCTCGAAACTGCGCACGTCCATGGGGACAGCCGTGCAGCGTCCGCCCGCGGCCTCCACAGCGCGCACCGTGTCGGTGGCGTCGTGGGGGTCCGCCGGGAGGTAGCCGATGACGCTGTGCGCACCGGCCCGGGCGTAGGCGACCGCCAGCGCCCGGCCGATCCCGCTGCCGCCGCCGGAGATGACGGCGACCTTCCCCTCGAGTCCGTCGTCGCGGATCATGCGAACACCGTCGTCTTCTTGTGGGCGTCGTCGATGGTGCGGGTGCCGGCCATGCACAGCGCGGAGACCAGCAGGCCGCCGGTGCCGGCGACGATGGCCGCCCACTGCATCTCGATCTCGAGGAAGAGCAGCAGGCTCAGCACGCCGGACCCGGCGATGCCACCGAGGGGCGCCATGACGTGGGCGACGTTGGTGCCCATGCCGCGCACGTGGGCGGGGAAGGACTCGCCCATGTAGAACAGCAGGGCCGCGTAGGGACCGGTGAGGAAGAAGAGCGTGAGCGCGTACATCACGTAGATGAACCATGGGGTGCCGGGGCCGAGCAGCATGGCCAGGCTCACGATGCTGCCCGCGAACCAACCGAGGACGACGGCGCGTTTGCGGGTGATGCGGTCGCCCAGCCAGCCGTGGAAGACGTAGCCCACGAAGCCGACGGCGTTGGCCAGCACCAGGATGAAGAGCGCGTTCTCGAAGGTGACGTCCTTGGCCTCGACCAGCACCGTGGTGCCCAGCACGCCGAAGACCTGGATGGCGAACCAGTTGAAGAACCACGCCAGGGCCAGCAGGGTGGTGTGCTTGCGCAGCTCCGGCGTGAAGACGTCCTTGAAACCGGTCTTGTGGTGGCTGCCCTCCTCGAGATCGTGCTCGGCGGCCAGCCGGTGGGCTCCCTCGACGTCCCCGGCCGCACGGCGCCGCTGCACCTCCTGGATGGCGGCGAAGGTCGGGGACTCCGGCAGGCGCGAAGCCAGCAGCGCGACGAGCAGGGCCATCACCGCGGCGACGACGAAGCTCCAGCGCCAGCCGATGACAGGCAGCAGCAGGGCGGACATACCCGCCGCGACGAGCGCGCCCACGGGCCAGCCCCCCTGGACGAGGGAGTACATGAGGCCGCGGTTCTTGGCTTCCTTGTACATCTCGTTGAGGTAGACCGCGTTGACGACCTCCTCGGACATCGAGAACCCGGAGAAGGAGCGGATGATGATCAGGCTCACGGCACCGGCGGCCAGGCCGGTGAAGCCCGCCGCGGCCGCGCCGCCCAGCATGAGCACCACGAGCGCGTTCTTGCGGCCCATGCGGTCGATGATCGTGCCCACCGCCAGGGCGACGATGAAGATGCCGACGTGGGCGACAGTGTTGACCGCGGTGGCCTCGGCCGTGGTCCACCCGAAGTCCTCCGCGATGACGGGCAGCAGCGTGCCGAACAGGGTGAAGTCGTAGACGGACACGACCCAGGCGATGAAGCAGACGATGGAGACCTTCCGCACCATCTGCGGGGTGATCGTGACGTCCCAGGGCTCGACGTCGGGAGTCTTCTGGGAACGGGGTGCGGACATGGTGGTGGTTCCTTCGGACGAGCCGGATCAGCCGGCGTTGCGGGGATGGCGGGTGGCGAAGTCGCGGGCGACGTCCTCCATGAAGGCGAACTCGACACCGTCGTGGCCGGCGATGTGGTCGAAGAGGCGCTCGAGCATGAGCAGGTTCTGCGGGCGGCCGCAGACGTCCGGGTGGATGGTGAGCGGGAAGACGGCGTAGTCCATCTCCCGGTAGACCCAGTCGAACTGGTCCTTCCACAGCTGCTCGATGTCGCGCGGGGACACGAAGCCGTGGCTGTTGGGGCTGGACTTGATGAACATCATCGGGGGCAGGTCGTCGAGGTACCAGCTCGCGGGGATCTCGATGAGGTCGGTCTCCTCGCCGCGGACCAGCGGTTTCATCCACTCCTTGGCCGAGGCGGCGTCGTAGTCGATCTTGGTCCAGGTGTCGCCGACCCGCACGTAGTAGGGGGTGTGGTCGTTGTGCATCAGCGAGTGGTCGTAGAGGAAGCCGCGCTCGAGCAGGATCTCGTTGGTCACCCCGGAGAACTCCCACCAGGGCGCCACGTAGCCCACAGGCTTCTTCCCGGCGCGCCGCTCGATGAGGTCGGTGCAGTAGTCGAGGATCTCGGTCTCCTGCTGCCGGGTCATGGCGATGGGGTTCTCGTGGGAGTACCCGTGGACACCGATCTCGTGCCCGGCGGCGACGACGGCGTCGAACTCCTCCGGGAACGTCTCGATGGAGTGTCCCGGCCAGAACCAGGTCACCGGCATCTCCCGGCGCTGGGCCAGCTGGAGCAGTCGCGGCACGCCGACCTCGCCGGCGAACAGACCCCGGGAGATGTCCCCCGGGGAGTCCTCTCCTCCGTAGGAGCCGAGCCAGCCGCCGACGGCGTCCACGTCGATGCCGACGGACACGTAGATCTTCTTGGACATGATGTCTCCTCTGGTGGTGGTTGGGTGCCCTAGAGGTGGGCGGTGAACGCCTCGCGGAACTCGGCTGTCGAGGTCCCGAGGGAGAGCAGGAGGGCAGCGAGCAGGCGCGCCTGCAGGGGGTTGAGGTCCCCGGAGGGAACAGCGCCCGCGGCGACGAGGTCGGTGCCCCCGCCGTTGCCGTAGACCGGCACCACGGGCCCCCAGGGAGCACGGGTGCTGAGCACCACGACGCACCCGGCCGCCACCGCCCGGGCGACCGCCTCGGCGAAGCCGGGACCCGCGTTGCCGACGCCCGAGCCGGCCAGCACCACGGCGTGGGCACCGGAGTGCACGGCGAAGTCGAAGAGGTCGGGGGTGGCGCCGGTGTGTGCGGTGATGATCTCGACCCGTGTGGTGTCGAAGGCGACCGGCGGCACCGGCAGGTGCCGCCTGCGGACCGGCTTGGCCGTCACCACGAGTTCGGCCCCCGCCATGTGCGCGACCTCGGCCCCGCCCTGGAAGGGGTTGCTCGCGGTGGTGTGCGCCTTCCGCGCCCCGCGCGCCGAGCGGACCGTCCCGTCGAAGGAGATCAGCGCGCCGCTGTCGCGCAGGCCCGGGGACGCGGCGGCCAGCACTGCCTCCTCGACGTTGCGCGGTCCGTCCGGAGCGGGGCTGTCCGCGGGCTGCTGGGCGCCGGTGAGCACCGCGCTCTTGGGCGAGTCGTGCACCAGGTCCAGCAGGAACGCGGTTTCCTCCAGGGTGTCGGTCCCGTGCGTGACGACCACCCCCTCCGTGCCCGGATCGGCCAGCGCCTCCTGCGTCGCCTCGGCGATCAGCCGCAGGTCGGCCAGGCTCAGGCGGTAGCTGCCGGTGGTGAGGACGTCGCGGGACGAGACGGTCAGATCACCGTACTGGCCGCGGGCCAGCTCGGCAGCGGCGTCCGTGGCCACCGAGCCCCGGGCGCCGCTGCCGCGCGAGGCGATGGTCCCGCCGGTGCCGAGCAATTGGATGTGGGCCACTGCTGGCCTCCTCCCGTGAACGGTCCACCCGGTGGCCCGGGCAATTTACACAATCGAATGCCGCAATCGATTGTGTGAGATGTTGGAGTAGACCCTAGGTCGGATTTAAAGTGATGCGCAACACATTCACGCAGATTTAACGTCGGTTACTGTTTCGCAACAGCGACGAGGAGGTGGACATGGGCGCACGGCCGGCGGTCACACTGAAGGCCCTGGCGGGCGAGCTGGGCCTCAACGCGTCCACGGTCTCCCGGGTGCTCAACGACCCCAAGGGCCTGGACTCCAAGTGGGCCTCGCGGGACACCAAGGAGCGCATCTTCGCGCTCGCCGAGGAGCGCGGCTACCGCAAGAATCCCTACGCCGCCTCGCTGCGCACCGCCAAGTCGCACATGATCGGGGTGGTCGTACCCCGCCTGCAGGACTACGTCCTGGCCACGATGTACGAGGGCATCGACGAGGCCGCCTCCGAGCACGGCTACTTCACCGTGGTCTCCAACTCCCTGGACGACCCGACGGCCCACCGCGCCAAGGCCGAGAAGCTGCTGGACCGCCGGACGGACGGGATCGTGTTCGGCGACGCCCTGTTCGAGGACCCCTTCTTGGACGAGCTCGCCCAGCGAGGGGTGGCCTTCACACTGGTGAACCGCCGCTCCCCCGGGCACCGCTCCGTGACCTGCGACGACTACACCGGGGGACGCATGGTCGCCGAGCACCTCGTCGCCTCCGGTCGGAGGACCTTCGGCCTCATCGCCGGCAATCCGCAGGCCTCGACCTCGATCGACCGGTGCGCCGGCTTCCTGGACGCGCTCACCGAGCACGACATCGGCGTGGATCCGACCCGGATGGTCCCCGGCGGCTTCGACGCCCCGGCAGGCAGCCTGGCTGCGGAGCGGATCCTTGCCGCCGGACCGCTGCCCGAGGCGGTCTTCGCGGTCAACGACTTCGCGGCCATCGGCGCGCTCGGTGTGTTCGCCCGGGAGGGGATCAGGGTCCCGGGGGACATGGCCCTCGTCGGGTTCAACGACACGCCACTGGCCGGCAGCGTGGGGCTCACCACCGTGCGCTCCCCCATGCACCGCATCGGCCGGCAGGGCTTCGAGATGTTGATGGACGTCCTGGACGGCCGGGACGTGGAGAGCGTCCAGCTTCCCCCCGAGCTCGTCGTGCGCACGAGCGCCTGAGCATCGGATGCCCCCCGCACCGGAGGACGACCACGCCGTCGGGCGCGGGGCCCAATAGGCCGCCGCCGGGACCCGCCGCGCGGTGGCGCGGCGGGTCCCGGCCCGTCAGCCGCGGGCCCTGCGATGCACCGACTGCGGGCTCAGGTAGGCGCTGAGCCCTTCGACGCCGAACTCCACGCCCAGTCCGGAGTCTCCGCGCCCGCCGAAGGGCGCGGCATGGTTCGAGGCGAAGAAGTTGATGCCCACGGAACCCGTGTTCACCCGCCGCGCCACCTGGAGGGCACGGTCCTCGTCGGCGGAGAACACGATCCCGCCCAGGCCGAACGGGGTGTTGTTGGCGAGCTCGACCGCCTCGTCGACGTCCTGGTACTTCAGGACGGTGATGACGGGGCCGAAGATCTCCTCCCGGGCCACGGTCATGTCCGGGGTGACGTCGGCCAGCACCGTGGGCCGCACGAAGAACCCGGTGCCCTCGGCGGGGCCCCCGCCGACAACCACGCGGGCACCCTCCTCGCGGGCCGTGTCGAGGTAGCCCAGGACGATGTCGTACTGGCCCCGGTTGGCCATCGGCCCGAAGACCGTGGTCTCCTGCAGCGGGTCGCCCTGCTCGGCCTCGGCGATCGTCCGCCCCACCATCTCGACCACCTCCTCGTAGCGGCTCTCCGGGGCGAGGATGCGGGTGGAGATGTAGCAGGTCTGCCCGGTGTTGCGCATGCAGGAGCGGATCAGCACGGAGGACATGTGCTCGAGGTCGGCGTCCGGGAGCACGATCGCGGAGGACTTCCCGCCCAGCTCCAGCGTCACGGGCTTGAGCTGCTCCCCGCAGGCCGCGGCGATCTTCCGGCCCACGGGGGTGGAGCCGGTGAAGGCGACCTTGCGCACGAGCGGGTGGCGGACCAGCTGGTCGCCCATCCGGCCGTTGCCGGTGACCAGGTTGACGACCCCGGCGGGCACCCCGGCCGCGGCGAGGGCGTCGACGATGAACCGCACGGACAGCGGCGTGGGCGAGGCGGGCTTGATCACCACGGTGCACCCGGCCAGCAGGGCGGGGGCGAGCTTGGCCACGACCAGGTTGATCGGGAAGTTCCACGGGGCGATGAGCGCGCACACCCCCACGGGGTCCCGGTACACGCTGGTCTCTCCGGCCCCGTTGGGGAACGGGCGCACGTCCTCGGCCTCCAGCCACGGGGCCAGGGACGCGAAGTAGCGGAAGATCCCGGCGGCGTTGGCCGCGGCGCCGAGCGTCTCTGAGATCGGGGAGCCGTTCTCGCGGGTGTTGGTGAGGGCCATCGGCTCGCGGCGGGCCTCGATCTCCTCCGCCGCGCGCACCAGGAACCCCGCGCGCGCCGAGGGGGTCAGCGCCGCCCATCGGGCGAAGGCTCGGTCGGCGGCGCTCACCGCACGGTCGAGGTCCTCCGCGGTCGCGTTGGGCACGGACGCCCAGACCTCCTCGGTTGTGGGGTCGACGACGTCGTTGCGCTGCTCGCCGGTCGAGCGGACATAGGCGCCGTCGATGAAGTGGTCGTCGACGTGGGCGTAGGGCAGCTCCGGCTCCGCGCGGGTGCCGGGCACGGTGGTGGCGGTCATCGCAGGACGCTCGCTTTCAGGAGGGCCCGGGAGCGGGCCAGGTCGGTCTCGGCCATCCGGCGGGCGGCCGAGGTCTGCAGCTCGGGGATGATCTCCGCCTCGAGCCGGTCCATGTAGGCAGCGGGGGTCATCTTGAACCAGTTGTGCGCCAGTGCGATCCCGGTGTGGTCGAAGCGCCACAGCCGGTCGGCGTCCCGGACGAGCGAGTCCTCCAGGGACCTCGGCTCGGGCCGGGTGTCGTGGCCGTCGATGATGGCGGTCACCCGGGCGATGAAGGCGTCGTCGTAGCCCAGCTCCGGGAGGATCTCCTCGGCGATCAGGCATCCCTGGCGCTCGTGCTCGTAGCGGATGTCGGCCTTGCGCCAGTCCCCCGAGAAGCCCTCGGAGAGGATGCGCTCCTCGTCCACCCGCCCCCAGCCGGTGTCGTGGAGCAGGATCGTCACGCGCACCACGAGCGCGTCCGCCTCGGGGTGGACCGTGCACAGCCGCTCGGCGTAGGCCAGTGAGATGGGCAGGTGGATGTCGTTGCTGCGAGCGCGGGTCTCGGGCACGACCCGCGCCCAGATCGGGTCGAGGTCGGTGGCCGTCGACGGCGTCGTGCTGATGGGCGAGGTGTCGACCGTCAGGGCGGTGTCGATGGGCATGGGGGTCAGCTCCTGGGAGTCGAGGAAAGGGGTGCGGGGGAGCCGGCGACGGCCATCTCCTTGAGCCGCCGGTCCGTGTCGGAGGCCTCGTCGGCCGGAACGGTCAGGCCCTTGGTGAGGGCGGCCTTCACGTCCAGGAAGTCGACTCCGCTGTTGACGCAGTCGGCGGCGATCAGCCGGCCCTCGCGGTAGTACAGCACGCACAGCTTCCCGTCGCTGCCGTCGCGGCGGACCACGGTGCGGTCGTGGCCGACGGACAGTCCGGCGATCTGCAGCTTGTGCGAGCCCTGGTTCGACCAGAACCAGGGGATGGAGCGGTACTCCTCGCGGCGGCCGGTGAGCGAGTACGCGGCGACCTTGGCGTGCTCCACCGCGTTGTTGACGCTCTCCAGGCGCAACCGCTCGTCGGCGGGGGCGCCGGGGATCGGGTTGGGCATGTTGGCGCAGTCGCCGATGGCCACGGTGTGGCCGTCGGAGGCCAGGGCGTACTCGTCCACCCGGATGCCGTTCTCGCACTCCAGGCCCATGGCCTCGGCGAGTTCGGTGTTGGGCACCACGCCGATGCCGACCAGCACGATGTCGGCCGGGACCAGGGTGCCGTCGCCGAGCTCGATGCGCGTGACGTGCCCGTCCTCGCCGACGATCCGGGACAGTTGCACGCCGAGCTGCACGTCGATGCCGGCGGCGCGGTGGGCGTCGAGGAAGAACTGCGAGGTCTCCTCCCCCACCGCGCGGCCGATCAGCCGGGGGCCGACCTCCAGGACCGTGACCTGCTTTCCCATGGCGTGGGCGCTGGCGGCGGCCTCGAGGCCGATGAACCCGCCGCCGATGACCACGAGGTGCTCGGCGGAGGGCATCTGCGCCTTGAGCTCGAGGGCGTCGTCGGCGTTGCGCAGGTAGAGCACCCCGTCCAGGTCGTTGCCGTCGAGCTCGAGCCGGCGGGCGCGGGCGCCGACGGTCAGCGCGAGCCGGTCGAAGGAGAACTCCCTCCCGGAGGCGGCGTGGGCCGTTCCGGAGCCGTCCGGGTTCTTCTCGATCCGCTCGATCCGCTCGCCCTGGACCACCTCGATCCGGTGGTCGTCCCAGTACTGCCGGGCGCGGAAGATCAGCTTCTCCTTGTCGACCTTGTCCTGCAGGAAGTCCTTGGACAGGGCCGGGCGCTGGTAGGGGCGGTGGTCCTCCTCGCCCAGCAGGGTGATGGGTTCCTCCCAGCCCAGGGCCCGGAGGGAGCCGGCGAGGGCGACGCCGGACTGGCTGGCGCCGATGACGAGCAGTCCGTGGTTCCGGTGCTGGTTCGCGTGTTCGGTCATGATCACACCTGGGTCTCGGGAGTCGTCACGTGCAGGTCCGTCCCCTCGGTGACGGGGAGCTGGCAGGACAGGCGGGAGTTCTCCCGGCGGTCCTCGGTGGTGCCGTAGAGCATCTCGTCCTCCATCTCCTCCATCTCCGGGAGCTTCTCCAGGTCCTGGGGGTCGACGAAGACGTGGCAGGTGGCGCAGGACAGCGACCCGCCGCACTCGGCGACGATGCCGGGCACCCCGTTGCGCACGGCGGTCTCCATCACGGAGTCGCCGGCGGTGGCGTCGATGGTGCGCTGGGCGCCCTCGTGGTCGGTGAAGGTGACAGTGGGCATGGATTCGGCCTTTCGGGTGGCGCCGGCTGCAACCGGCGCGGTGGTCAGATGAACTGCCGGCCGCCGTCGACCACGAGGGTCTGGCCGGTGATGTAGTCGCTGTCCTGGCCGGCGAGGAACAGGGCCGCTCCGACGATGTCCTGCGGCTCGCTGGCCCGCTTGAGGGCGCCGCGGTCCACGCCGTACGTGGCGGCGTCCGCCATCAGGCCGTAGCTGGCCTCCGTGAGGGTGAAGCCGGGAGCGATGGCGTTGACGGTGATCCCGCGCCGGCCGAGCTCCTTGGCCATGACCCGGGTCAGCCCGATCACCCCGCTCTTGGAGGCCACGTAGTGCAGCCAGTTCTCGGAGCCGCTGTAGACGGTCGCCGAGGACAGGTTGATCACGCTGGAGCCCTTGCCGAGGTAGGGGCTGGCCGCGCGGGCGCACAGCCAGGGGCCCTTGAGGTTGACGCCCATCACGAGGTCCCACTCGGCCGGGTCGATCTCCTCGAGCGGCGAGCGCGTCACCGTCGCGTAGATCGCGGCGTTGTTGACGAGCACGTCGATCCGGCCGCCGCCGAAGGCCGCGGCCTCCTGGGCCATGGCCTCGGTCGACTCCGGCGAGGTGACGTCCACGGTCACCGCCAGAGCGCGGCGGCCCTCGGCCTCGACGAGCCGGGCCGTCTCGGCGGCGCCCTCGGCGTTGACGTCGGCGACGACGACGTCGTGTCCGCGGCCGGCGAATCCGAGCGCGAAGGCCCGGCCGAGCCCGCCGGCCCCGCCCGTGACGACCACGGTGCGGGCGGAGCCGTCGGCGCGGGAGCCGGCGGCACCGGCCGCGGAGTGGCCGGTCGCCGGGGTCCCGGGGGCCGAGCTCACGACGCCGCCTCCAGCACGGCCTCCGGGTGGGTGTCCTCGGCCCCGTCGGCGGGGCCGTCCCCGTCCGCGATCTCCTCGAGGACGGTCACGACGCCCTTCGTGCCGTCGACCCGCAGCCGCTGCCCCGTCCGGATCTCCAGGGAGGCCGAGCCGGCGCCGGTCACCGCCGGCAGTCCGTACTCGCGGCACACGATGGCGGCGTGGGACATCATGCCGCCGATGTCGGTGACGGTGGCCTTGATCTTGCCGAACACCGGACCCCAGGACGGGGAGGTGTTGGGGGCCACGAGGATCTCCCCGTCTCGCAGGGAGCCCAGCTCGTCGGCGGAGGTCACCACGCGGGCGATCCCCTCGACCACGCCCGGGGAGGCGGCCATGCCCGTGTACACGCCCTCGGGCAGCTCGTCCTGGCCCAGCCACTGGGCGACCTGGTCCGTGGTGATGCCGTAGAGCATCGTGGTGAAGGGCTCCGTGATGAACTCCGGCGGGGTGTTGAAGGCCGGCGCCGCCCGGTGCGCCTTCAGGGCGTCGACGATCCCCGCCCGGCGCGGGATCTCGGCGCCCCAGTAGCTCGGGCCGATCGGCCGCTTGGCGCCGATGCCCCACGCGTTGACGAGGTCGAACAGCGCCGCGCGGACCTCCTCCCGGCTGAGGTAGAGGATGTCGGCGGGGTCCTTCCAGAACCCGGCGTCCACGAACAGCGCGGACAGCTCGCGGACCTTGCGCCAGAACGTGCCCATCGTCCAGTGCTCGATGTAAAAGTTGTGGTTCTCCACGTAGGGATAGGCCGTGCGGGCCAGGGCGATCTTCTCGTCGAAGGCCGCTTGCTGCTCGGCGCCCAGCAGATCGCGGTACTCGCGGATGATCCGCTCGCGCTCCGCCACGAGCTCGTCCGTGGGCCGGATCAGCTGCGCGCCGTCCTTGGCGCGGCGGATGTAGTCCGCGATGAAGGTCAGCGGGATGTCCATGTGGTCGATCCAGTAGCGGTCGTGGCCGTAGAAGCCGTTGCCCACGGTGAAGTTGAACCACGGGTCCTTGGACTCCTCGAGCTGGGCCAGCCACTGCTCGCCGCCGTCGGCCGCCGCGATCCGCCCGATCGTGCCGTCGGCGTCCTCGGGGGAGCCGAAGTGCTCCTCGAGGCCGAGCTCCAGGGCCAGCAGGGCGAGCTTCTTGAGCTCGTCGTCGGGGCGGAACAGCTCCATGTCCTCCCCCTGGACCATGGTGGCGACGTTCTGGTCGGGGATGTTGGGGAAGACCTCCTTGCAGAAGCCGAAGAAGTCCAGGTAGGCGATGTAGCCGAGGTTGAGGAACTCGAAGTGGTACTGCCAGTTCTGGTAGGCGAGGTCGATCAGCTTGTCGTAGGAGCGGAACAGCTCCTCGGAGCCGTCCTTGCCCCTGCCGGAGACGACGTCCTCGAGCGGCACAAGCTCCGGCAGCGGCCGGAACTCGAGCTGCTCCATCTCGCGGATGGTGCCCTTGACCTTGACGTACCACTGCTCCAGCAGGGTCTCCCAGTTGCGGTAGTAGTGGCCCGCGCGCTCCTCGAAATGGGCGACGCGCTCGGCGATCTCCTCCTCGGGCACCGCGATGGGGCTCATGTAGAGGTAACCCTGGTGGATGCGGTAGTCGATGCCGTTGGCGGTGGGGATCAGCAGGTGCCGGGAGTTGTACTCGCCCAGCTGCCGGATCGAGAACTCGCACCCGATGGTCTCGAAGGGCTTGAGCACCACGGGCCACTGCTGGGAGTTCTGGAACCAGAACTCCTCACCGTCCTGGTCCTTGAGTGCCTCCTGGAAGACGAGGTAGTAGGGGTAGAGCTGCTCCCAGCCCTCGGCCCCCTCCGGGGTCTGCACGCTGAAGGGACTGGGAAAGGACTTGACCGCGACGTCGTCGGCGGCGCCGACCCGCTCGGCCACCACGCCCAGACCCGGCTTCTCCGCGGCCCGCACGGTCTCCGCCGGCGTGTTCGAGTGCACGGTCTCGGGACGGGACTGCAGCAGCAGCAGGTTCTCCCCGGCCGGCAGGTCCCGGTCGAAGGCCCACTCGACGTCCTGGGGGCACCCGTAGTGCTGCTCGGCTCGCTTGGCCATCTCGGCGACCTGCCGCAGCTGGTCGTCGGTGAGGCAGCGGCGGGAGCGCCGCTCGGCGTCGACCTCCACCTCCTGGAGCGAGCCGCTGGCGGCGTCGGGGACGAGTTCCGCGTGCTTGTCCCCGACGTGCTCGGTGACCACCGCGAGGGTGACCTTGTCGAGCTGGAGGTTGTCGGGAGTGACCTGCCCGGAGACGACCATCTCCCCCACGCCCCAGGACGCGTCGATGGTGATCTTCGAGCGGTCACCGGTGGACGGGTCGAGGGTCATGGCCACGCCGGCGGTCTCGGCGTTGACCATCTTCTGCACGGCCACGGCCATGGACAACCCGTCCTCCGGGATGCCGTTGCGCAGCCTGTAGAGGATGGCCCGGGCGGTGTAGAGGGAGGCCCAGCACTTGCGGACGTGGTCGAGCACCGACTGGCGGTCGGTCAGCCACAGGTAGGTGTCCGCGGCGCCGGCGAAGGACGCCTCGGGGAGGTCCTCGGCGGTGGCGGAGGAGCGCACGGCCAGAGGCGCGGGCTGCTCGAAGCGGGCCTGCAGCGCCTCGTAGGCGTCGATGGTCTGCTGCCGCTGGTCCTGGGGCACCGGGCGGGAGCAGATCTCCTCGCGGATCTGGGCGGAGACCTCCTCGACGTGCGCGACGTCCTCGGGGTCGATACCGTCCAGCAGCCGCCGGATGTCGTCCTTGATCCCGGCCGACTCGAGGAACGCCTCGTAGAGGTCGGTGGTCACGGCGAAGCCCGGGGGCACCGGCATGCCGGCGGCCGTCATGGACACGAGCGAGGCGCACTTGCCGCCCAGGCGCTCGAGCTGCGGCTCGGTGCCGCCGTCGAAGAATTCGATGTATCGCGTGTTCTGCACGGTTCAGGACTCCCAGGTGACGGGCACCGCGACGGGTGCTCGGAAGGACAGGTTCTCGCCGAAGGTGATGGCGTCCGGATCGCTCAGCCGCAGGTGGGGCGCGGTCCGCAGGGTCTCCTCGACCGTGATGCGGGTCTGGAGCTTGGCGAGCATGTTGCCGAGGCAGTAGTGGATGCCGTAGCCGAAGGCCAGGTGTTCGCGGGAGTTCGGCCGGTCGATGTCGAACTCCTCGCCGTTGTCGAAGACGGCCTCGTCCCGGTTGGCGGAGCCCATGACCAGCAGCAGCTGCCCGCCCTCGGGGATGGTCACGCCGCCGACCTCGGCCTCGCGCAGGGCCTTGCGGCGCCACGCGACGATCGAGGGGCTGGTGCGCAGCACCTCCTCCACGGCGGAGGGGATCTTCTGGGGCTCCTCCTGGAGCCGCTGCCACTGCTGGGGATGGGCGAGCAGCATGCGCAGGGTGTTGGAGATCAGCGTGGTCGTCGTCTCGTGCCCCGCGAACAGGAGGCTGTAGCACACGGAGGCGATCTCGTGGTCGGAGATCTCACCGCCGGCCTCCTGGGCCTTCACCAGGTCGGCGACGAGGTGGTCGCCGCCCTCCCGGTGGGCCTTCTCCACGAGACTCAGGCACTTCTGCCAGTACTCCACGAGGTTGTGGGCGTGCGGGATCTGCTCCTCGTCGGAGAGATCCCCCCAGGTCATGGCGCCGCGGGAATCCGACCAGCGCTTGAACTTGTCGATCTGGTCGATGTCCTCGCCGAAGAGGGTCAGGATCGTGATGGTCGGCACGTCGTAGGCCAGGTCGCGGACGAGGTCGCCGGTGTGGTCCTCGCGCTCGAGCATCCGCTCCAGGAGACGCGCCACGTTGGCGCGGATGAACGGCTCGAGGGTCTTGTAGCGGCGCGGGGTGAACGCCTTCTGCACGATGCCGCGGATGCGGGTGTGTTCCGGTGGCACGCGGGCGGAGAGCCCCGAGTAGGCGGTGAACCCGCCCTCCTCCATGATCCGCTTGGCCTCGGCACCGCGCTCGCGCACCGGGGCCTGGGCGTTCTCGGAGCTGAAGGTCTCCCAGTCCCCGAAGACGGCCTTGACGTCCTCGTAGCGGGTGACCACCCAGTAGCCGATCCGCTCGTCGTACATCACCGGGTCCTCGGCCCGGAGGTCCCGGTAGGCCGGGAAGGGGTCGTTCTGCTGGAAGGGCTCGTAGCCGTGGTGGGCCACGGGGCACCCTCCGGTGGCGGCCGTCGTGGGCGTCTGGTCCTGTGCGGTGGTCATCGCTGCTCCTTCGGGACAGGCAGTGCGGTTGATCACCAGCTTGGCCCGTGAGCGGGGTCACACCTATGCCACCCATCCACTCAGTGGATATCGTCGTCCCGCGGGGCCGTCCGCCGGAGCGGCGGCCGGGATCAGGCGCGGACGCCGCTCCTCGGGTCGGCCACCCGCCGGATGGTGTTCAGGGGCACGTGCGCGGTGGCGGCCTCGATCTGCCGGGCCACGCCCTGCATCGTGGGCAGATGACGGGTCATGGTGGCGGCCTGGTTCGAGGCCATGACCAGCCCCAGGGCCGCCCCGACCCTCCCCTCCCGGTGGTGCACGGGCACGGCGATGGAGCACGCGCCGAGGCGCATCTCCTCCGCGGTCACGGCCCAGCCCCGCCCCCGCACGACCTCGAGCTCCTCCGCCAGCCGCCGCGGCGACACGTGGGTGTGCGGGGTGACCGCTTTCAGCTCCTGCTGCAGGTAGGCGTCGCGGACCCAGTCCTCCTCGTAGGCCAGGAGCACCTTGCCCACGGCGGTGGCGTGCAGCGGCAGGCGCCCGCCCACGCGGGAGGCCCGCGGCACCCGCTTGGAGCTGTAGGCGCGATCGATGTACAGCGCGTCGGTGCCGTCCCGCACCGCGATCTGCGCAGTCTCGCGGGTCAGGGAGTAGAGGTCCAGGACGAAGGGCCGGGCGATCTCCCGCAGCTGCCGGCCCGCGTTCTGGCCGAGCTCCCACAGGCGCATGCCGATCTGGTAGCGGCCGTTGACGTCCCGGCTCAGCGCCCCCCACTCGACCAGCTCGGCGAGCAGCCGGTGCACGGTGCTCTGCGGGAGGCCGGTGATCTCCACGATCTGGCTCTGGGTCAGCGCCCGCCGGTCGTTCTCGAAGGCCTCGAGGACGGACAGCGCCTTGGAGAGCACCGAGCGTCCGGGCTCGTTGGACCCGCCGGCCATGCGCGTCTCCTTTGCGCCGGGCGCTCAGGACAGGGCGAGGCGCTCCGGCTCGTCGTCGATCGAGGCGACGGCGGCGAAGGCCGCCGCCATGACCCGCCCCGCGTCGGTGAAGAGGTGGTCATGCACACGGTAGCCGCACAGCCGGTGGGCCTGCTCGTGGCTGAGCCCGAACCAGCCCATGACCGTGCTGATCCCGTGCGGGGTGAGGCGCCAGATCTTGTCGGCGTCCTTGACCACGGCGTCGCTGGCGGAGAGCACCTCGCGGCGGGAGTCGTGGCCGTCGATGATCTCGGTGATCTGCCGGATCAGCTCGGGGTCGCAGCCGACACCCTCGAGGATCTCGGCGGCGATCCGCGCCCCCTCGACCTCGTGCGTGCGCACCAGGTCCGGCCGACCGCCGCCGGGGGCGATCGCCGAGAGGACGAGCTCACGAGGGACCTGGGACCAGCCGGTGTCGTGGAGCAGGATGGCCGGGAGCACCACGTCGGGGTCCGCCTCGGGGACCAGTGTCAGCAGCTGGCGGGCGATGCCGTAGGCGTAGAGGCTGTGCACGTCGTTGTTCCGCACGTCCAGGTAGGCCTTGGCCGCGGCCCAGATCCGCCGCTCCCCGACGGAGAGGGCGAACACCCCCGCAACCTGGGAGGCCGGTGGGATCTTCGCCGCGACGTCGTGCTCGGGCGCTGCCTGCTGCGGTCGGGTCACGGGGTCCATGACCCCATGGAAGACGACGACGGTGCCCCCGCCAAGCCCGGCGGTCCACTCAGTGGATGGGGCGCCTTCGAGGGGCGGGTCCGGACGTACTCGCAAACTACTGTAAAGATTTTAGAGTGGACGGCCACGGCGCAGCCGACAGCGCATCAGCTGGTGCACCACTCCGGCACCGGGAGCACTCGGGCGGCCGGGCCCGCGCCGACAGGTCCGTCGCAGGTTCGCCGCCACTCGACGAGCTCGCAGAGGCGGGCCAGACTCCGGCCGATGTCACGGACGAGCAGCGACAGCGTCACGGCCGAGACGCCGAGGGACCCGGGGAACCCGGTGTGGTGGGTGGAGTCGCCGAACCAGATCGGGGCGTGCACAGGACGCCGGTGCGCCGGGCGACGCCCCCGGCCAGGGTGATGGCCACGCAGGAGTCGCCCCCGGCACGCCCGCGGGCCCGTGCTGCTCCGTGCTGCCCACGGGAACGAGGGCGATCCGCTCCTGCTCGAGGCCGCCGGCGGCCGCCGACGACCCGGTCATGGTTCCTCCTCCGGCCGGGGCACCGTCGTGCCCCGGGAGCCGACCGCAGGCCCCTCGAGAGCCGGGGTCACCGGTTGTAGGGTCGGGGCAGAACGGACAGCGCCAGGGCGTGCACGGCCGTGGTCGTCGCGCCCTGGCGATCCTCACCCGGCAGGCAAGGACACCCCATGGCACCGAATCCCGACCCGCGGCTGACCGAGGCCGCCTACCAGGGCGCGGCCCTCGAGGTCGACCGGGACTTCTACGGGCGCATCGGCGCCGAGACGCACCGGCGCACCCTCGTCCAGGAGCTGACCGTGCCCATCCGCTCCGGCATGGCGTGGGAAGTGCCCGCCGGGCACGTGTGCCGCATCTCCACCGTGGAGGGGCCCCAGGTGGGGGACCTCAACCTCTGGAACAGGCACGACCCCCGCGAACGGTTCTGGGCCTCCCGCACCCGGCAGCTGCAGGCCGCCCACGTGAGCACCTTCGACCGGCTGTGATCCACCCTGCCGTTCCTGCGCCCCATGGCCACGATCGTCGGCGACACCCTGGCCGGCTACGGGGTCGACGCCGAGGGCGGGCGCGTGCACGACACCCTCGGCACCCGCTGCGACCCCTACGTGTCCACCATGCTCAACGGCGTGGACTTCGACTACCACTGCCACTCCAACCTCGTCCGGGCCGTGCTGCCCTGGGGGCTCACCGAGTTCGACGTCCACGACGTGCTCAACGTCTTCCAGTGCACCGGGCTCAACGCCGACGACCAGTACTTCATGAAGACCTGCCCGGCCACCCCGGGCGACCACTTCGAGTTCTTCGCCGATCAGGACCTCCTCGTGGCCCTCTCCACGTGCCCGGGCGGGGACCTGTCCAAGCCGATGTTCGGCCCCGGCGTCACCGACCCCGTCGAGATCTGCCACCCCCTGGCCGTGACCGTCCACGCCCTCGACGACCAGCTGCTGCAGGGCTGGTCCGAGCCGGCCTCCCCGGACTACCGGGGCGCCCACGGGCTGACGTCACGGCCGTGGGGCAGCCGCTGAACCGGGGCGAGGTTCAGGGGCAAGTCGGCGCAACTGTGTACAGAATGCGAATCGATCAGGTATTAGCCCGGTGTTAGTATTGACATATCACGCAGGGCGGTCAGCCGGGGGGCTGAGCCGCCGCGTGAGGATCACGTCGCAGCGTCCGGCCGCAAGGCCGCCCGCACGACGTCGATCATGACGCCGCCGTCCTGGTGGCAGCGGGCTCGGACCAACTGGTCAGTCGTCGGGGGGCGACTCCCCTGCCACCAGGGCGCGCAGGCCCCCGTCCGAGGACCCCGCGGCCCGGCCGAGGAGACCGCCGATCAGGCGAAGGCGAAGACGGGCGGGAAGACCACCACCACGATCGCGGCCCACACCCCGTAGACCGGCAGGTAGCGCGTCTGCCACCGCTCGAGCACGGCGAACGGACGCCGCCCCCGCAGGCACCCGGCGCTCAGCCACCCGGTCCGGACCAGGTGCACCAGCAGCAGCAGGTTCAGCCCGAGCGCGGCGATCTTGTTGGGGCTGAAGCCGAACTCGGCGATCCGGGTCAGCATCGCGGTCAGCATCACCGCGTCGACCGCCAGCGCCGCGACGACGAGGACCAGCTGCAGGCCGTCGAAGAGGCCGGGCGGCTCGAGCGGGTCCCGGGCGGAGATCGAGTAGAGCAGCAGGGCCAGGACCAGCACGAGGATCGCGTCCATCAGGATCAGCAGCCCGCGGTCGACGTCGACGAGCCCGCCGGCCGCCGTGAGCACCGCCAGGAGGGCCAGCAGCATGAGGATCGTCAGGGGCGTGAACACGCGGGTGAGGACGGGGGCGACGTTCTCGACGACGTTCTGCTTGGCCTCGACCAGCCACGCGGCCACGACGAGGGCCCCGGGCACCGCGAACGGCAGGATCCAGTCCTCCATCACCGGCTCCAGGTCGATGCCGACGACCTGCAGGGCCCCGAACGTGAGCCCGACCAGCACCGCCCCGCCCAGTGCCAGGAGCGTGTAGTAGATCACGAGTTCGCCGGTGAACCGGACGAAGTCCATCCGCCGCCCGTCGGAGCGCCACCTCCCGCCCACGTAGGCGATCCCGGTCAGCAGCCACAGGACCACCGGGGCGTGCAGGACGGCGAGCAGCTCGGTGGACCCGCCGGGGGCGAACGGATAGACGTTGAGCACGACCGCCAGCACCGCGAAGGGGACGAGCAGCCCCACCAGCACGCGCGCGGTGAGCCGGCGCTTCCACGCGAAGTACGCGCCGAGGAAGGGCGTCACGAGCAGACCGAGGTTGCGGGCCAGCAGCGCCTCGTCGCCGAGCCAGGCGATGCCGGCCCTGACCGCCAGCCCCGCCCCGACGGCGAGCGCCAGGACGGTCCCCAACTCCCGCCACGACGGCGAACCCGCGTCCTCGGCGCTCTCCGGGACGAGCACGAGCTGCTTCCACAGCCGCTCGGAGTGCTCCCGGGCGAACTCGTGCGAGACGGCGTCGAGGTTGCCCATGCGCTTGATCGCGACGAGGAAGGCCTCGTCGTCGTCGAGCCCGGTGGTCCTCAGGTCCGCGACCTGTTCGCGCAGGTGGTCCTCGAGCTCGTCGACGTCGGCCGGGGAGATGGCCTGGCGGCGCTGGACGTAGCCGCGCCACCGCCCGATCTGGGCCTCCTGCTCCGCGTGCAGCTCCATCACGCCCACCGCTCCGCCGTGGCGGGCGGCTGCTGCGCGGCCTGCCACACCTGCCGCAGCGCGTCGGCCACCACGGACCACTGCTCCTGCCGGTCGGCGAGCGCGGCACGGCCCGCCGGCGTGATCGCGTAGTGCTTGCGCCGACGCCCGGCCTCGGACGTGCCCCACGAGGAGGACACGTGGCCGAGCCGCTCGAGCCGGTGCAGCAACGGGTAGAGCATGCCGTCGGTCCACTGCATGGAGCCGCCGGAGAGCTCGCTGACGCGCTTGAGGATCGCGTAGCCGTACAGGTCGCCGTCCGCCAGGATCCCCAGCACGAGCGGGGTGGCCGAGGCGGCGACCAGGTCCTTGTCGATGCGCACCGCGCCTCCCATACCTAGTTCTGCTAGGTATTGAACCCTAGCAGCGCTAGGTATGGCAAGAGGGCGCCGAGGACCGCGGCGCGGACCCGTCGGGCTGTGCACGGACCCGTCCTGCCCCTACAGTCGAGACGGAGTTGCACATGAGAACGACTGCGGAAGGTGGTGGCCCATGAGCACGTCGCCCGCCGGACCCGGCCTCGCCGAGCTGCCGCTCAGCACACCGCTGGAGGCCGAGGTCTACCGCTCCCGCGGCGTCTACTCCTGGTGGCTGGACACCTCCCGCTCCCCCACCCCGGAGGCGGCGGGGCTGCACCTGCCCGAGGTGCCGCGCCTGGGGCACGCCTCGGGCAGGGCCGAGCTGCTCTACGTGGGCCGGGCCCGGCGCGACCTCCACCGGCGGATCACCGGTCAGCACCTGCGGCGCACCCGCTCCTCGGCGCTGCGGCGCACGCTGCTGGCCGTGCTCCTGCCCGCGGACCCGTCCTGGCGGGACGGCGCCGCCGTGGACGGACGGGGCCGGGTGGTCCTCGACGAGGAGCACGAGCAGCGCCTCACGGCGTGGATGCAGGAGCACCTGCTCCTCGGCTGGGCGCGGTGCGAGACGAAGGACGACGTCGACGCCCTAGAGCAGCGGTGGATCGCCGCGCACCAGCCGGTGCTCAACACCGAGAGCACCGGGCACGGACCCGAGCTGACCGAGCTCAAGCGGGTCTTCCGCGAGGGCCTGCCCGTCCGGTCCTGAGCTCCCTGGCCGTCCGGACCGGAGCGGGACGGTCACACAGCGCATCGCGTCGGAGGCCGCGAATACACTGGTGCCTTAAGCGAACACCTGCGGGAGATCCACCATGGCGAGCACCCAGAGCACCAGCGACGAGAGCACGGCCACCGGCTGCCTGGGCTGGGTCGCCGTGATCATCGGCCTCTCGGTCCTCGGCTTTGTCATCGAGCACTGGGAGTTCTTCCTCGGCGCCGCCGTGGTCATCAGCTGCCTCGCCGTGGTCGGGCTCGTGGCCCGGACCATGTACCGCAGCACGGTCGGCCGGAAACGAGCCGAGGACGCCTCCGTGGCACAGGTGCGGCGCGCTCGCGCCGGAACCCTGGAGGAGGCCCGGCAGGCCGGACGGCACAGCATGCGCGCCGCCTGGCTCGAGTGGCAGATCCGGCCCGGAAGCGCCACCGGGGCGTCGTCCGTCACCGAGCTGCTGGCCGCGGTCCCCACGGCCGACTGGGATCTCGAGCAGCTGCGCAGGCACGGCCGGGCCGTCTGGGCCCGCCGCGGCGGGACCCCCGGTCACCACCGGCGCCCGGACGTCGAGGCCCGGCTGGACCGGGTGGCCGCCATGATCTCCGACCTGACCGACGAGGAGTTCGACACCCACCGCGGCCAGGCCGACGACCAGTACCTCTACCACCCGGACCGCGAGGTCCGCGCCGCCTACCTGGAGGGCGGGGCCCAGGCCGTGGAGACCATCATGGACACCGTCACCGCCGCCCGTGTCCAGGCCCGTGAGGACGCCGCCGCGAAGGCCGCCGCCGATTCCCTGGCCCAGCAGCGCAACGCCGCGCTCAGGGCCCTGCGCGAGACCCGGCAGTCCACCGAGACCCGGGACGCCCACGCCGCCTGGGAGGCGCAGGCCCGGCAGCTCGACGAATGACAGTGGCCCGCGACGAGCCGCACATCGACAACACTCCGGGCATACCTGCAGGTACCCGCCCTCGAGTCCTGGAGCGCGCGCAGTTGCGGTCGTAAACTGGGTGACCGGCCGTTGCTGACACCCGGCGCGGCGCCCCGTCCGGTAGCGCCCCGTCTCCACGGATGCAACGGGAGCTGGAGTTCGTCCGACGGCCGACGGGGGATCGGCCGGATGCTTCGGCCGGCACTTCCGTCCGGATCCACGGACGACGCTCCATCTCCGGAACGGGGAGGCACCCGAAGTGCAGCACTCACTGGTTTCCCGTGCGCTCACCGGCGCGTCGGCCGCTGCTCGCCACCGTCGGACTCGGCGGGGGCGGGGCGGCCCACGCGGCGCCCTCGCAACCGATGTTCTCCTACGCCCAGGGGGCGGGTCGACGAGCACGTGCGACTGCTCGGCGACATCAACGGCGACCGGATCCAGGATCTCGTCGGCTTCGGGCACTCGGCCACGTCCGTGACGCCCTCCTGATGCCCCTCGGGCCGCGGACCCGGCGCCCAGGCTCCTTCACAGGGGCGGCGGCTACAATCGGGGCTCAGGAACCACGGTCTTCGGGGGCCCACCATGAAGAACACCGAGAGCAGCAGCGGAGCCACCATCTGGGTGGTCCTGATCGCCGTGGTGGTCTTCTTCGGCCTCTTCCGGTTCCTCCTCCTCGGCGGGGTGGCCCTCCTCGGAGTGGCCCTGCTCGGCCTACTGGTGTGGCTCAGCGCCGGTTTCATCACGAGCCGGACCCGCGCCAACCGGGAGACCGCGCCCCTGGACGACGACGAGCCGTCCCTCGCCGCCCGGTGGTCCGGGCAACCGTCCCTGGAGGAGGCCCGGGAGGCCGGCGCGTCCAACATGCGCACCGCCTGGATCTCGTGGCACCTCCGATCCCTGCCCCAGCCGGAGAGCAGCAGGGATCCCCGGCTCCTCACCGGGACGCTGGCCGTGGTTCCCCAGGCGGACTGGGACGCGGATCGGCTCCGGCAGCACGGGCGGGCGCTGTGGTCCCTGCGCAGCAGCGCACGACGCCACGGCCTGCTCGACCAGGTGGACGCCCGCCTGGACCGGGTGGTCGCGATGGTCTCCGACGCGACCGACGACGAGTTCGACACCAGCCTCGGCCAGGTCAACGACCAGTACCTGTACCACCCGGACCGCCAGGTCCGCACGGCCTATCTGGAGGGCGGGGCGCTGGGCGTGGAGCTCATCATGGACGCCGTGACCGCCGCCCGGGCCCAGGCCCGCGAGGACGCCGCCACGAGGGCCGCCGCCGATTCCCTGGCCCAGCAGCGCAACGCCGCGCTCCGCGCACTGCGGGAGACGCACCACCCCACCGAGGGACGGGACGCCCACGCCGCCTGGGAGGAGCAGGCCAAGCGGATCGACGAGTGACGCGTCCAGCACCGGTCTCCTTCGGTGGGTGCGGGCTGCCCCGTCACCCCGAGGACCAGGTCTCGATCGACCCCCGGACGTGAACGTCGGTGAATCCTGTGAATGTCGCCCCGGAGGCGAAGTCGGCGGCGCCTCATCCCTGCGGCAGACCGGCGTTGGGTTGCTCGTCCCGGACCGCGCCTCAGTCCCGGGCCCGCAGGACCGGATCCACCCACACGATGTTCCACCGTTGGCCGTCCGGGTCGGTGAACATCCGCTCGATCGTGTAGCCGCGGTCCGCACGGTCTCCCGCTGTGGCGCCGGCGGCCACCGCCCGGTCGACCAGGGCGTCGACCTCCTCGGGGATGTCGACGATCAGGGCGAAGCTGCTGCTCACGGTCCGGACGGGATCCGCGAGCTCCTGGCCCGCACCGGCGGCCTGCTGCCCGGGCCGCCGCTCGACGAGCGTGACACCGAAGTTCTCCCCGAGGTCCAGGATCAGGCTGCGCCTCTCTCCCAGGCCGGGAGCGGTCCGCCAGCCCAGGGCCTGGTAGAAGCACCGCGAGCGCTCCAGGTCGGCGACCGGGATGCGGGGGAAGAACTTGTACGCCACGGGAACTCCTGGAGCATCGACGGGCCAGGATTTCATGCTCCTCCCGCCCCGTGGACGGCACAACGGTGTGACCGCTCTGTTGCGGTCCGCGGTCCGAGGCGCCGTTCACCGGGAGGGTTCATCGGCCCTGGTGCTGGCGAAGCGTGCGCGGTACTGGCTGGGCGAGACGTCGAATTGCGCCCCGAAGGTCCGGCGCAGGGTCTCGGTGCTGCCGAAGCCGGCGGCGCGTGCGGTCTCGGTGACGCTGTGCCCGGCGTCGAGGAGGCCTTTGGCGTGGTCCAGGCGGGTGCGCTCGACGAACTTGGCCGGGGAGACCTGCAGCTCGGCCGCGAAGAGCCGCGCGAGGTGCCGGGGGCTGACGCCGACGGCGGCGGCCAGCGCGTCCGCGCTGTGGTCGAGGGCGGGCTGTGCGCAGACGCGGTCGACGGCGGCGCGCAGCACCGGTGTCCGCGGAGGCGGCGCCTGCAGCGGGGCGGAGAACTGGGACTGGCCGCCGGGGCGCTGCATGAACATCACCAGGCCGCGGGCGACGTCGCGGGCGAGCTCCGGCCCGTGGTCGCCCTCGACCAGGGCGAGGGCGAGGTCGATGCCGGCCGAGACCCCGGCCGAGGTGAACACTCCGCGGTCCTCGACGAACAGGGCGTCCGGGTCCACCCGGACGTCGGGGTGCGCGCGGGCCAGGAGCTGGGCGTGGCGCCAGTGGGTGGTGGCCCGCCGGCCGGAGAGCACTCCCGCGGCGGCGAGGACGAAGGACCCGGTGCAGATGGAGACCAGCCGGCGGGGAGCGGTGCCGGGCGAACGGACCGCCTCGACCAGCGCCTCGGGCAGCGGCGCGGAGACCAGGCCGTCGCCGCCCGCGACGACCAGCGTGTCGACGTCGGACAGCTCGGGGACGGACGCGTCCACCGGCAGCCGGGCCCCGATGGAGGTGCGCACCGGCTCCCCGGACGGCGAGGCGTAGCTCAGCGCGTAGTCGGCGCCCAGGGCGTTGGCCTCGGCGAACACCTCGGCAGGACCGGCGACGTCGAGCATCTTCACGCCGTCGAACACGAGGAAGACCACACGCCGGGACCGGTTCAGCACGATCTCACGCTACCGCTCGCCGTCCGCCGCCGCTGCGCCCGGGCTCACTCGGGCCAGGCGTTCTGCTGGATGATGCGCACGAAGTCCTCCCGGTGGAAGTCGGGGTCGAAGTGGGCGAGCACGTCGTCGTTCATGGTGCCGAAGGTGGTGCCGGGCCGGTCGACCATGCCGTCGTAGAACGCCTGGAGGATCTGGTTCTTGAAGTCCGGCCGGGGGTGGGCGGCGACGACCTCGGCGCGGTGCTCCTCGGAGATCTCGTCCAGGTCGAGGCCCAGCACGTCGGTCTCCACACCCAGCGTGACCACGGCGACCTCGGGTGCCAGGTGCAGGGGGATCTCCGGGGTGGTGTGCAGGGCGATCGCCAGCCACACGCTGCGCGCCTCCTCCGCCGAGCGGCCGTGGTCGCGCAGGAACGCCTGCGCCGCCTCGGCGCCGTCGATCTCGAACCGCTGGTGCTTCGTGCGGTGCTCCCGCGTGAGGCCGAGGTCGTGGAACATGGCCCCGACGTAGGCGAGCTCGGGGTCCACCTCGAGCCCGCGCGCGGAGGACTTGAGCATGCCGAAGAGGAAGACCCGGCGGGAGTGGTTGAACAGGCTCTCGTCGGCGGCCCGCCGGACCAGCTCGGTGGTCTCACGGACGAGGGCTGAGTCCGGAACGGTGATCCCGGCGATGGTCTCGGGCATGGTGTCTCCTCTGCTCGGTGGCTTGCTGGGCGTGGAACGGCGTGCGGGAGCGACCCGTGACCGGTCCACCTCCACCCTCTCCCGCCATCGGCCGGGTGCGCACCGTCCGAACAGACGATCTGCCCACGGATCCGGACATCCCGGACCGCACCCCCCTCCGTGAACTCACCGGTTTCGCCCGAGAGCAGCGCTTAGTTGCCGCGATCTCGGGGAGAACCGGTGCGTTCGACGAGGGTTGAACGGTGCGGCAGGTGACCTGCGCCGCTCCGCGTCACGTCGGGTCGGCGCCGCCTGTCCGGCGCTGGGGGCAACGCGCGCTCAGCCGGGCGCGCAGCGGGACCGCAGGATGGAGACGCCCTCACCCGTCAGGTCGTCGCAGCAGGTCCCGCGGCCGGCCATCGCCATGGTGAGCGCCAGCGTGGGCCCGCTGACCAGGGGCCCGGAGCCGGACTCGAACGGGCCGTCGGTCGCCACGAGGTGGAGGCCCTGGGCGGCGCTGCGGCTGGGCACCGCGAAGTCCCGTCCCACGAGGAACCGGGCCACCGCGGTCACGGCGCCGATCGACGGCGTGCGCGGCAGCCCCAGCGGCCGGCGGATGTCCTGGCCGTGGACGACGACCTCCCCCAGCCAGGCCGCGGTGTCCTTGGAGGGCGCCACGGTGTTCCCGACGACGGCCAGGAACCGCTGGAGCGTCTCGGCCGGGGTGGTGCCCCGGTGCTCCTCGAGCCGGCGCTGGTTGTGCAGGTCGAAATCGAAGCGGGCCCCCAGCACGCTCCGGAGCCAGCGGAGCCGACCGATGCTCGCGGCCGCGGTGAGGTGGGCGACGACGTCCTCCACGGTCCACTGCCCGCACAGGGACGGCGCCGCCCACTGCGCGTCGTCCAGGCCGGCCAGGTCCTCGGCCAGTCGCGCACGCTCGGCGCGGACGGCTGCCCACAGGTCTCCCGGACTGTTCGGCTCCATGCGTCCACTGAAGCACACGCCGGCGGACGACGGCCCCTCCTTCCGCGAACTCACCACTTCCACCCGAGACGGGCGCACAACAACCCGCATCTCGGGTGCCACTGGTGAGTTCGGCGAGGGGTGGACCGGGGTGCCGGAACCTCCCGTGTCCGCCGGTGCCGATAGCGTGGCAGAGGACCCGCACCCCCGGGCAGCACACCCGCGACCGATCGAGGGGCCTCGATGACGAGCATCCGTTTCCTCCACACGAGCGACTGGCAGCTGGGCATGACCCGGCACTACCTCGAGGGCGAGGCCCAGTCCCGCTACACGGGCGACCGGGTCGAGACGATCCGCCGCATCGGGGAGCTGGCCCGCGCGCGGGAGTGCGCGTTCGTCGTGGTGGCCGGCGACGTCTTCGAGCACGCCAACCTGAGCCGGCGGGACGTGGGGCGGGCCCTGGACGCCATGGGCTCGGTGCAGCTGCCGGTGTACCTGCTGCCCGGCAACCACGATCCCCTCGGACCGGGATCCATCTACTCCCAGGAGGCCTTCCTCGGCCTGAAGCCGGACAACGTGGTCCTCCTCGACGAGGTGGGCCCGTGGCCCGTCGCCGCGGGCGTCGAGCTGGTGGCCGCGCCCTGGCGCAGCAAGCGTCCCGACGCGGACCCCGTCGCCCCTGCCCTCGAGGGGCTGGACGCGGACGGCACCCTGCGCATCGTGGTGGGCCACGGCATGCTCGACCAGCTGGACCCCGACCAGACCTCCCTGACGACCGTGCGCAGCGCGCCCCTGGACGAGGCCATCGAGCGCGGCGCCGTCCACTACGTCGCGCTGGGCGACCGCCACATCCGCTGGCCCGAGGACGACCGCGGCGCCGTCCACTACTCCGGGACCCACGAGTCCACGAGCTTCCGCGAGCACGGGCGCGGCCACGTCCTGGAGGTGGCGCTGGACGGCACCACCGCGGAGGTGACCTCCCACGAGGTGGGTCGGTGGGAGCACCGCGTCCTCGAGCGACAGCTCGACGGCCAGGACGACGTCGACGCACTGGCGACCGAGCTCGCCGCCCTCACCCCGAAGGAGCGGATCATCCTGAAGACCGTCTTCACCGGCACCCTGAACCTCTCCGAGTCCGCCCGGCTGGACGACCTGCTCGAGCAGCAGGCGGAGGTCTTCGCGAGCCTCAACGCGTGGGAGCGCCACACCGACCTGGTGGTCGTCCCGGACCAGCACGAGTTCGAGGACCTCGACGTCGGTGGCTACGCCGCCGACGCCGTGACCGACCTGCGCGAGCTGGCCGCCTCGGACGCCGAGCAGGCGCCCACCGCCGGTGACGCGCTCCGGCTCCTGTACCGCCTCGTGGGAGGGACCCCCCGATGAAGCTGCACCGTCTGAAGCTGGAGAACTTCCGAGGCGTGACCGCCCGCGAGATCGAGTTCCCCGAGTCGGGGGTCGTCGTGGTGACCGGCCGCAACGAGATCGGCAAGACCTCGATGATCGACGCCCTGGACGCGCTGATCGCCCTGCCGGACAGCAGCAAGCAGAAGAAGATCCTCGAGGCGAAGCCCGCCGGCCGGGACGTGCCCGTCCTCGTGGAGGCGGAGTTCTCGATCGGCGGCACCCGGGCGGTCTACACCAAGCAGTGGCTGAAGAAGCCGTTCACCACCCTGCACCACGTGGCAGGCCCCCTGGCCGGCCGGACGCTCACCGGGCGCGAGGCCCACGACGCCGCCGAGCAGCTGTGGGCCGGCGCCGACACCGCCCTGTGGAAGGCGCTGCGTTTCATGCAGGCCGGCGGGCTGACGCAGAACGCCCTCACCGACAGCGCCGCCCTGCGCCGGGCCCTGGAGTGCCACTCGGGCCAGGCCCAGGGCGACGACCGCGAGGTCGCCTCGCTCCTGGAGCGCGTGAGCGCGGAGTGCGACAAGTACTGGACCTCGACGCGCAAGAAGAACGCCAGGGTCGTCCAGGCCGAGGAGGAGTGCCGCGAGGCCGAGGACGCCGCCACGCGGACCGCGGCGCAGCTCGCGGAGATCACCACGGTCGAGGAGGAGCTGGCGGAGCTGACGGAGGAGATCGCCTCCACCGACCGCAAGCTGCACACGGCCCGGGCGGAGCGGGCGGAGCTGGACCGTGCTGCCGAGGAGATCGGCGGAGTCCAGCGGCAGCTGCAGGAGGCGCAGCGTCGCCGGGACTCCGCCCGCGGCGAGCTCGAGCGCGCCCGCGAGCGCTCGACGCGCCGTGCGGAGCTCCTGGCCGCGCTGACCGCCGACGAGGAGCGCAGCGCCGCGCTCGCCGAGCAGCTGCAGGCCTGCGAGCAGGAGCTGGCGCCGGTCCGCGAGCACTCCGACGAGGCCGAGGAGCGCCGGGCCGCGGCCCAGCGCGCGGTGCGGGAGGCCCGGGCGGCCCACCGGTCCGCCCGGGAGGACCGGACGCACCTCGACGACGTCGAGCGCCACCGCCGCACGACCGCGGTCCTGGCGTCCCTCGAATCCGTCCGGGCGCAGCTGGCGGAGCTGCGGTCCCGCCCCGGCACGGAGATCGACGAGGACGTCGTGGACGACCTCGACCGGGCGCAGCGGGCGGCGGAGACGGCCGAGGCGGAGCTGGCGGCCGGCAGCGCCCGGGTGGAGCTCACCGCGCTCGGCCGTGCGCGGTCGATCGTGCGCGACGGCACCCACCAGGAGGTCGACCCCGAGGAGTCGTGGTCCGCGGCGGTGACCGACGTGGTGGAGGTCGAGATCCCCGGCGAGTGGCAGGTGCGCATCTCTCCGGAGCAGGGCATCGCGGCCCGCCGGGACGCGGCCCGCCAGGCGGCCGAGCGGTTCACCGCGCTGCTGGAGCGGCACGGGGTCGGCTCGGTCGCGGAGGCCCGCGCCGCCTGGCGGGAGGCGCAGGAGCTCGCGCAGCAGGTCCGCGAGGCCGTGGCCCAGCGCAACCGGCTCCTCGACGGCGAGGACGAGAGCCGGCTGCGCGACGACCGGGACCGCCTCGCCGCGACCATCGACCAGTACCTCGCGGAGCGGACCGACGACGTCGCCCTGCCCGGGTCCGTGGCGGTCGCCCAGGAGAAGGCGGACGCCGCGGAGGCGGCTCTGAGCGAGGCCGAGGACGCCACGCTCCAGGCCGAGGCCGCCGCCGAGGCCGTGCGGGGCGCCCTGCAGTCCGCGCAGACGAAGCTGCACTCCCTCGAAGGAGCGGCGCACGAGCAGGAGCGCGCGCTGACCGGCACCAGGGCCCGGCTCGAGGAGGCGCGCCACGACGTGCCGGACGAGGACCTCGACCGCGCCGTCGCCGCGGCGGCCGAGGCGTTGGACGCGGTCCAGGAGGAGATCGACGAGCACGAGGCGGTCCTGGTCCGCCTCGACGCCGAGCGCGTGCTCTCCGACCGGGAGCTCGTGGCGGACCAGATCGAGGGGCTCGAGGAGCTGCTGAGCGACAACCAGCGGCGCCGCAGCACCCTGCTGGGACGGCTCGACGGCATGGGCCGCGACCGGGTGCAGCTGGAGCACGACCAGGCCGGGACGCGGCTCGAGGCGGCCCGGCGCACCCTCACCGGGGTGGAGCGGCGGGCCGCGGCCGCCCTGCTCCTGGAGCGGACGCTGCAGGAGCACCGCGAGCGCGCCCACGCCCAGTACGTCCAGCCGTTCCGCACGGAGGTCGAGCAGCTGGGCCGCGCGGTCCACGGCCCGGACTTCGAGGTGCAGGTGAGCGGGTCCCTGGAGGTCGAGCAGCGCAAGCTCGACGGCGACTGGCTGCCGTTCGCCGCGCTGTCCACCGGGGCCAAGGAGCAGCTGGTGATCCTCATCCGGCTCGCCACCGCGCTGCTGGTGGACCCGGAGGACGGGGTGCCGGTGCTGCTCGACGACGCCCTGGGCCACTCCGACCCGCAGCGGCTCCGCCGGCTCGCCTCGGCCATCACCACCGCCGGGGAGCGAACCCAGGTGATCGTGCTGACCTCGAACCCCGAGCGCTTCGCGAACCTGCGGGACGCCCACCGGATCGACATCTGAGCCGGGCCGGCTCGTCCAGACGCGACCTGGTCACCGGCACGGCAGGCGTGATCGAGGACTCGTCCGGTGTCGAGACTGCCCTGGTTTGTTCCAGTCGGCATCTCTACGCTCTTCATGTAAGTCGTCCGTGCTTGCAGTTTCCACCAGAGAGGAGGAGGCCGCCATGAGCCCGGATCGAGGACAACCGAAGCGGGGCAGTCTTCAACGTGGTTCCACGGGCCCAAGGCACCCCGTGTCCTCACCTCGGGCGTTGCTCGGCGACTGCGAGTGGCGCGCACCGATCAGGGGGCGTACGTGGTGACGTCTCAGCCGGCCTCCGGGCCTACGCCTTTCGTCCCGCCGGCTCTCGGGCAGGCGGCCCTGCAGGCGCTGGGCAGTGAGCAACCGAGGGAGGTCAGTCCGGAGGACGTCTACCGCCTCATGACCCAGTCCCCGGAAAGCACTGGTTGGGGCAAGGAGCTGACGGAGGACCGGGAGAATTTCGTCGCGGATGACCCCTGAGAAGCCTCATAAGAGGGCTGCTGGACACCAACATCCTGATTGCTCTCCTGGACCCGAAGCAGGAGACCTCCGATCTGAGCGGGTTCAGCGGATTGACCATCAGCTCCTTGTCCCTTTCGGAGATGCACATGGGAGTGGCCGCCATGGCCTCGGACCGGACGAAGAAGGCGCTGAGGGAGAACGAGCTCGCAAGGACCAGGGCGACATTCGGCGCCGGCATCCCCTACGACGATCGATGTGCCCTGGCCTTCGGCGTAGTGGTCGAGGAAGCGGTCAGGAATGGTGCATCCCATCGCAGGAATGTCATCGCCAGGATGATCGCGGCGACGGCGATGGTGCACGGCCTCACCCAGGTCACGCGGAACACCGACGACTTCAAGCACCTCAGCGGTCTGGTGGAGGTGGAGAAGCGGTAACCGGCGTGTCCGGTCCCGTGTCCCACGAACCAGAGATCCTCGAGCACGGAGTGGTGCCGACGGAACGGCAGCCGTGCCTGGACACCATCGTTGTTCGACGACGCCCTGGGCCACTCCGACCCGCAGCGGCTCCGCCGGCTCGCCTCGGCCATCACCACCGCCGGGGAGCGGACCCAGGTGATCGTGCTGACCTCGGACCCCGAGCGCTTCGCGAACCTGCGGGAGGCCCACCGGATCAAGATGTGAGCCGCCCCGGGTTCAGGAGGCCGGTCCTCCAGTCGGGGGCGCCATCGGGCCCACCACGTCGTACGTCGCGCAGATGAACGCCCGGTTCCGGGCCACGTCCTTCAGCTCCAGGTCGAACCTGCGGGGGAACAGGGGGCGGCCCGCCCCGAGAGTGACCGGCGCGATGGAGACCATGAGCTGCTCCAGCAGACCGGCCTCGGCGAACTGTGCGGCCAGATCTCCGCCGCCGACGACCCAGATGTCCTTGCCGCCGGCGGCGTCGGTGAGGGCGGCGTGGATCGGCGCCACCTCTCCCCGGGTGAAGCGGATGTCCGCTCCGGTGATGCCCGGCAGCTCCGCGTGGGAGACCACCCAGGTGGGCATGTCGTAGGGCCAGTCCTCGCCGGAAGCGTGCAGGTGCGCGCGGACCCACTCGTAGGTGGTTCGCCCCATCACGACCGCCCCGATCCCGGCGATGAACTCGTCGTAGCGGTGCGGGCCCTCGGGGTCGGAGTCCTGCACGAACAGCCACTCCAGGGAGTCCTGTTCGTCGGCGAGGTAGCCGTCCAGGGTGGTGGCGGTGTAGAAGACGGTGCGGGTCATCGGAGACCTCCTGTACGTCGTGGCGTCCACTCGATCGGGTCCCCGCATCGGGCGTGACCCCGGTCCGGCGCAGCATCAGCCGGTCCGGCTGCGGACGGGCCCCGCGCGGGCTGATCATTCTCCATCATCGTCGGCCGCCGGTGACACACCAGCGCTCCTCGGCCGTCCACCCCTGGTCCCGCCTTCTCCGGCGCGCACCGTGAGGGGCACGCCCCAGGGCGCGCAACGACGACGATCAGCGCCCCCACCCGCGGTGGTTGGAACTCCCTTTCCCAGGTGCGGGCAGCATGCACCGGCTGGATCCACGACCCCGGAGTGAGCTGGGACACATAGGATCGTGGCCACCGAGGAAAGGGGTGGGCATGAGCGTCGAGGACGAACGGCGTTCCCGGGCTGCCGCCCTGGGGATGAACGAGCAGGAACCGGGCCGTCGGGCCCTCCGTGACCGGGAGGCCCGGGAACTCGGCCTGGAACGGGCCCTGGAGGGCGTTCGGCAGGTCGGGATCGAGGCGAGCGAGCTGCTGCGCGCCGAGGGCCTGAAACCGGCCAAGCTCGTGCACGTCCCGCAGGGGGCCACGTCCTGTCCCCTGGTCGGCCACGCGTTCTCCCGGATCGCGTGCGGCTACGGGTGGCACGTCGTCCGCGGCGTGGTCGTCGGCCCGGACGGCCGGCTGTGGGCGCGCAAGCGGGTCCACGACCCCACGCCGCAGAAGGACCTGGATGCCTGGCGGCTGGAGGTGGAGCCGCCCGGCGAGCGGGGCAACCTGCCCCACCCCGTGCAGTACGACGGGATCTCGCTGCACACCGTGCGCAGGATCTCGGAGGACGAGTGCCTGAAGGTCGACCTCATCGACCGGCTCACGGACGGCTACGCGCGGCTGCTCATCCTCCACCACCGCCGGAGGTCCTAAGGGGTGAGCCAGGCGGCCACGGTGTCGGAGTGCTGGGCCGCCCACTGCCGCGCCGCGTCGAGCGGATCGAGGCCGTCGAGGTTGACCGCACGGTCCATCGCGTTCACCGCGGCCAGGGGGAAGCGGATCCGTCCGAGCACCTCCCGGGTGCGGTCCGGCAGCCGGTCCCACGCGCCGCGGTGGGCCACCAGGGAGGCCCGGTCCGGGGGCGGGAAGACACCGAGCGGGTCGGCCAGGGGACGGAGCTCGTGGACGTCGTTGAGGTACTGCGGCTGCCACAGAGGAGTGACGAACCAGTCGCCGGCAGCGATCCGGTCGTTGATCGTGTCGATGATCGCGTGGATGTCGCCGATCCGATGGCTCCACCCGGCGTCGTCGAGCCCGTAGTCGGCCACCAGCTGCTCGGAACGCATGGTCAGGCCGGCTCCCGCCGTGGTGCCCTGCACCACCAGCGTCGCCATCCGCGCCGTCACCTCGGGACGGGCCAGGTCGGAGAGCTGGGCGACCTGATCGGCGGGCACGTAGCCGGGTACCGCCCAGAAGAACCGGGCACCGTCGAAGAGCGGCGCCACCTCGAGGACCCGGTCGCTGATCTGCTCCCAGTAGGTCCCATGGCCACCGGGCAGCCAGCTGTCCGCGAACAGGTCCAGCTCCCCGTCGGCCAGCAGCGGATACATCTGCGGGTGCGGCCCCTCGCGCACCTCGACGTCGTGGCCGAGCCGGAGCAACACCTCCTCCACCACAGCCGCGGCGACCTGGTGGAAGGACTCGTCGATGCGGCCCAGCACCACGGGGCCCGGGGTCGAAGACGTCATGGGATCGTTCCTCTCTCGTTCTGTCCTGGCACCGGGGTCACCGTGCCTCCGCACGCTCCATGGGAAGGATCGTAGCCGGACGACCGCGGAGGCCTGCTCGGTGTCCCCCCACCCGCCGCATCGGCAGGTGACCAGGTCCCTTGATCCCGGTCAGGGACGGGCGGTGCAGCCTTCGCGGGCCGGCGGCCGGTTCCGGCGGAGGCCGAGGAGCACGACCAGGGCCAGCACCGCGACCATGCCCGCGTAGCCGACGGCCGTGGGAACCAGACCCATCCGCCCCGCGACGGCACCGGCCGCCACGGCAGGGATGCTGTGGGAGAGATAGCTGACCACGTAGATCGCCGACAGGAGTCCCGCCCGCTCGTGGGGCGCCGCCTGCGGCAGGAGCGTGCGCAGCACTCCGAGGAAGCCGGCGCCGAAGCCGACGCCGGCCAGCACCGTCGCCACGAGATACAGCCCGACGGACCCGACGGCGAGCGCCGCGACGGTGGCGGCCATGCCCGCCACGAGGAGACCCATGCCCACGGCGAGCACCCGCTCGGGTGCGGTCGTGCCGAAGAAGAGGATCGCGATCCCGCCGGTGCCCGTCAGCGCCGCGACCACGAGGCCGGTGAGGACCACGGAGTCCGCCCCGGTCAGCGAGCGGACGAGGCTGGGGCCCAGGGAAATGATCAGCCCGCCCAGGGACCAGCACGCGGCCGCGGCCGGCAACACCCACACCGCCGAGCGCCGCACGTCCGGCGGGAAGTGGACGCGCGGACGCAGCGAGGCCAGCGCCCCGGGGACACGCTCCACGGTCTCGGGGCCGAGTGCTGTGCCCACGGTCTGCAGCACCAGCAGCCCCAGCAGCACGACGTAGACGAGGTGGATCATTCCCGGGGCGGCGGCGACGATGAGGCTCGAGGCCACCGCCCCGCCGGCCAGACCGAGAACAGGTCCGGCGCCGGTGAGCACGGTGCCCAGCCCCTGGCGGCCCACCGGCTCGAGCTCGATCACGTAGGCGCCGAGGGCGCCGGTGGCGGTGCCGGTCGCCACGCCCTGGACCAGGCGGGCCGCCACCAGGGTCGCCTCGCTGTCGGCCAGCACGAACACGACCATCGCGGCGATCTCCAGGACCAGCGCGACCAGCAGCACCGGACGGCGCCCGACGTGGTCGGACAGCGAGCCCACCGTGAGCAGGGCGGCGAGCAGGGCCACCACGTAGGCGGCGAAGATGACGGTCAGCACGACCGGCGGGAAGCCCCACAGCTCCTGGTACAGCGGGTACAGCGGGCTGGGCGCGCTGGAGGCGGCCAGGAGCACCACCAGCACCGACGCCTGCACCCAGAAGGCCGCCCGAGCGGGGAGCGCAGGGCGACGGCGCGGTGCGGAACCGGGGGCGGAGGACATGCGGGCCTTTCAGGACGGACCGGGAGAACGCGGAGTCTCCGCGCGGGAATCACGGTAGTTCCGTCCCGGGAGCAACACCAAGAACGGGCGCCGCCCCGACGATCGCGCGCCGGAGGTCCGGCCGGACGGTGCTCCACGGCCACCGGGGCGGGTGGACCCGGCTGCGCAGCAGACCGCGGCCCCCGCGCGAGGCGGGGGCCGCGGTCTACTGCGACAGGGTCGGCGTGCTGGGCCGGCGGAATCCTACCGGCGGTCGTCGACGTCGGTCTCGACGCGCTCGATCCGGACGTCGTCGTCCGGGACGGGCTCCAGACCGCCTGACCGCTCCTCGCGGACCGGCTCGGTCCGCGCCTTGTCCTCGACGACGTGCTTGCGCAGCCGGGCGCGCTCCGGCTGCCCCTCGGACACGGGCCGCACATCGAAGGTCAGCCCGTAGTAGTGGTAGAGCTCACGCTCCTCCTCGGGCGACAGGTGCTGGTCCGCGTCGACCTTCCGGGCGTTCTTGACCAGTTCCTTCTCATAGGGCACGACCAGCTCGTCGTCGTCGTTGATCCGGGCCCCCCGCACGGGCACGAAGCTCTTCTTCGTGCCGAACAGGCCGGTGTCGACGCACACGAACTCGGGCTCCTCCGTCTGGTCGTCGAGGTAGACGTCAATGACCTCGCCGATCTTGTGACCGTGGGTGCTGTAGGCCTTGTGGCCGATGGTGCGTTCCAGTTCTCGGGTGAGCATTCGGTCGTCCTTTCCCTGGTCCTCTGGGTCCGGTGTCCTCGCGCCCGGCACCACCCGACCGTAGGCAGACGTGCGGAGCAGACTCAAGGGGCTTCCGGAGGCCTGCGGGCTTTCCCGGGCAGTCGTGACCGCTTCGTGACCTTGACCGTGGTCCCTCGGAACGAGTCGTGGCCCGGGCCGGGACATTTCGACCACCCGAGTCGTCAGCCACTACGAGTCGGCCTGCGCAATCCGGGCCGACGGCACGGTCTGGGCTCGGGGCAGGAACCACGCCGGGCAGCTGGGCAGCTGGGCAACGGCACCACAGCGGACTCCTCCGCACCCGTCCGGGTGCGCCGGATCAACGGCTGACCCTGGCCGAAGCGCTCCACGAACCTGCGGAAGACGCGGCGGCACCAGCGCGAGCGTGACCCTTCCTACGGCTCGTTGCGCCGGCCCACCATCTCGGTGATCCACACGGGGGCGAACGGCGACGTGCAGTTCGGCGGCGTCGGGTAGTCCTTGAGCACCTCCAGGCGCTCACCGATGTCGAGGGCACGAGCCCGGTGCTCGGGGTGCTCGATCCCGATCTGCGCCAGGCAGGAGTTCATCGCCCACTGCAGGCGGTCCGGGGCGTTCCTCATCTGCGCCTCGATGACGTCGAGCAGGCCGGCGAGGTCGAGGCCCTCGGGCCTCTTCACCACGCGTTCGGTGGTCAGCGCCCAGCCGGCGCTCGCGACCACGGGATCCGGATCGGCGGACCAGGCCACGCGCAGCTCCTCGGCGTGCGGGCTCTTCTTCACCACGTAGTTCACGAGCCAGTCGTGCACTTTGGGCGTGCGCGCCTCGCGCACCATGGCGTCCAGCTCGTCGCGCTCGAACGCCTTCGGGCGGCAGATCAGCAGCGCCAGCAGTCTCGGTGCCGTGTCACCGGTTCCCCAGAGCTGCTGCGCGAGGTCCTGCTGCGTTCCCAGGCGCTTGGCGACCGCGCGCAGCTTGGTCAGGTTCACCCCGTGGTCGTCCCCGTGCCGCTCGTTCACCGCGCGCGCCCTCGGGTCCTCGAGCGCAGCCAGCTCGGCCATCACCTCGGCCACCGTCGTCTCGGCCATCCCGGCCTCCTGCCCGTCTCGTGTGCGATCCAGCCTACGAGGCGGGGGACGTCGTGGGCGGCACGACCGCACGCGTCGACCCGGCGCCTCTCCACGCGACGGGCCGGTTCACCCACGAGGCGGTCGCGATCGGCCCGCGCTCACCCCACGACACCCCTCCCACCAGGCACGACGTCCACCACCCCGAGAGCCGCTCCCCCTAGACTGTC
>NZ_JBISWK010000045.1:0-2213 GCF_044462205.1 Kocuria rhizosphaericola
ACGCCCCCCCCTGACGGTCCCGGCCGCACCTCGCCCGTGCGGAACGGGCGAGACCCCCCCCCAGCGCCCAGCGCAAGACCGAAAGAGAGCACCATGGCTTCCCCCCGGCCTGCCCACGTCCCTGCCCGCCGCCGCGCACGCACGCCGAAGCCCCGGATGGGCGCCGGTCTCCTCGCGGCCGCGATCCTGCTCCTGGCCGCCGCCCCGGCCCAGGCCGTGACCACCAGCTCCACCGGCTGGCACCCCGTCAGCGGCACGGACCGGACGTTCCGCGCGGACAACGGCATCACGCTGAGCTACCACTACTACGCCGAGGGCGTGGACTGGGACCGACCGTCCGGGGCGGTGTTCTACTTCGACGGGGACGGCACGGCCCGCGCCGAGCAGCCCGAGGGACGCTTCGCGACCCGGATGGCCGAGGTCGCTGCCGACACCAACCGGGCCTTCGTGTTCGTCGAGGCCCCGCACGGCACCCGCAGCTGGCGGGCCGGGAACACCGAGGCCACCGCCGAGGCGGTGCGCCAGTTCGCGACCACCAACATCACCCCCACCACCGACGCCGGGGTGCTGATGGCCGGGTACTCCGGGGGCGCGGAGTTCCTCTCCCGGGGCCTGCTGCGCGAGGGCATGGACTGGCTGCCGGCCGGGTCCGGGGCCGCCTTCATCGGCGGGGGCGGCACCTACGGGCAGCCCATCGCCGCGGCCACCGCGGCCACCGACGACCTGGAGCTGACCTGGGTCGTGGGCGACCGGGACGGCGCCTGGGCCACCGACAGCGGTTCCTGGTCGGCCCAGGCGGCCGCCGCTCAGGCCGAGGCCGGGTACCGGGAGGCCGGCTACGACCAGGCCCAGCGGATCACGACCGCCGGGGCCCACACGGACTACGACATTCCTGCCCTCGTCGCGGAGCAGCTGGCCGAGCTCGGGAGGTGACCCCGCCTCCTACGCGGCGGCCGGGCCCGGGCTGGGGGACGAGCGCGCGCTGAGCTCCTCGGCGGTGTCCCGGGCGCGGTGGAGGACCTCCGTGGGCGGGAGCAGCCGCGCGAGAGTGGCGATCCGGTGCGCTCGGTCCGCCCCGAGCCCCTCCCGCACGGTGGCCCGCAACCGCCGGTAGCGTTCGACGTCGTCGCCGGCCAGGCCGGGTGCCGACTCGGCCGACTCGGCGGCGGCGAGGACCAGCTCGGCCGCCTCCGCTCGCCCGGCGGCGGTGAACAGCTCGGCGAGGATCCGCAGCGTGGTCCACAGCTGCGGCCAGTGGCCCCCGCGCCGCTGCAGTTCGAGCAGCGTCAGGGCGAGGTCGAGGGCCTCCGCCTCCCGTCCGGTCCTGGTGAGGGCGGAGAGCAGCGCCACCCGGGCCACGGCCGAGACCTGCTCGGCGCGCACACCGTCGGCCAGCCGCGCCGCCTCGCGCAGGACGTCGGCCGCCGCCTCCGGGTCGGCAGGCAGCAGCACCTCACCGCTCGCGTAGAGCGCGAACGCGACGCGGGACGCCGCACCGCTGCGCTCGGCCCCCCGGCGGGCCGCGGCCGCGTGCTCCTCGGCCTCCCGCACCGCCCCGGCCGCCGCGCACGCCAGCGCCAGGACCGCGTGCGCGTCGGCCGCGTACGCGTCCGGCAGGTGGGGGATCGCCAGGACGTCTTGCCAGCAGCGCGCCGCCTCCTCCCGGTCCCCGGCGTACATGGCCGCGACGCCCAGGGACGCCAGCGCCAGGTACCGCTCGGCCGGCGTCGAGGCCGCCCGCCGGGCGCGGGATCCGAGCCGGCGCGCGCGGGCCGGCTCACCGCGCTCATCAGCGGCGAGCGTGGCGGCCCCGAGCGCGAGCGCGGCGGCCGCGGTCCCGTCGAGGTCGGGGTGCTCCCCGACCCGGAGCGTCAGCTCGGACAGCACCGGGCCCGGGATCCAGTGCACGCACAGCCCGAGGGCCCCGACGACGCGGGCCGCCGGCTCGAGGCACCCGGCCGCGAGGGCACCGGCGACGGCGGCGGCCAGATCGCCCCGGGCGAGCTCGAGCCCGCGCAGCGCCGTGCCGCAGGCGGGCCCGGCCGCCTCGCGGGCGCACCGCTCGGCATGACCGCCCGCCCACCGCCGGAGGGCGGCGGGCGCGCCGTCGTCGGCGCGTTCGGCGGCGAAGGCCCGGACGATCCCGAGCACGCGGTACCGCGTCGCCGCGCCGTCCTCGACGGGGAGGACGAGCGAGGCCTGGACGAGCCGCG
>NZ_JBISWK010000046.1:0-17704 GCF_044462205.1 Kocuria rhizosphaericola
CGCGCGGCTCCGGGGCGACCTGCTCGGCGGCGCCGAGGTCGAAGGTGCCCGTGAACGCGGACAGCCGGCCGAGCAGGCCGCGGTCGGGCGGGCTGAGCAGGGCGTAGGACCTCGCGACGACGGCGCGCAGCGGCCCGTGCGCTCCGTCGTCGAGCTGCAGGCCCGACCCGACCTCCTCGAGGACGGGCCGGACGCCGAGCGTCGCCGCCTGCACGGCGGCCAGCTCCAGGGCCAGCGGCACGCCGTCGAGGCGGCGGCACAGCTCGCCGATGTCGCGCAGGACCGGCGCGGGAAGGCGGGTGGCCGGCCGGACGCGGCGCAGCCGGTCGACGAACAGCCGCGCGGCGGCGGTGAGAGCGGCGCAGTCCGGTGCGTCCTCCGGGTCCGGGAGTGCCAGCGGGGCCAGCGGGAGGACCTGCTCGGCGGGCAGCTCCAGCCGGTGCCGGCTCGTGGCCAGGACGTGCACCCGTGGCGCGGTCCGGCCCACGGCCTCGAGGAGGCCGCGGACCTCGCCGAGGACGCGCTCGCAGCCGTCGAGGACGAGGACGAGCGAGGAGGACGCGAGGTACTCGAGCACCGCCGTCCGCAGCCCCCCGGTGGCGCCCAGGCCCAGTGCCGCCGCGACCCGAGCGTCCACCTGCGCGGGAACGGCGTCCTCGAGCTCGACCACCACGGCCGGCCGGGCGAGCCGCCGGGACAGCTCGGGCAGGGCCTCGGCGACGAGCCGGGTCTTGCCGACCCCGCCGGGACCGGTGACGCACACCAGGCGGTGCGCGGCCACGGCCCGCAGCAGCTCCTCGATGTCGTCCTCCCGGCCGACGAAGGCGTCCGCCGCCGGTTGCCAGGCGGGTGGCACCGCCCGAGCGGAGGGCACCGGCCGGGCGGGCGGCACTGGCCGGGCGGGCGACGGCGCCGGGCCCGGCGGCAGGTCGTGGCCGAGGATCCGCAGCTGCAGGTCCCGCAGGGCCGGCGAGGGGTCCAGGCCCAGCTCGTCGGCGAGGGTGCGGCGCAGCGCGGAGAACCTGTCGAGCGCCTCCGCCGCCCGCCCGGCGCGGTAGAGCGCGGTCATGAGCAGCTCGTGGGCGCCCTCCCGCAGCGGCTGCTCGGCGACGAGCTGTTCGAGCGCGGACACGGCGTCCTCGACGGCCCCGGTCCGCAGCGCCAGGACCGCGCGGTCCTCCACGGTCCGCAGCCGCAGCTCCTCCAGCTGTGCGGCCTCGGCCACCGCGAAACCGCGATCGGCGAACTCGGCGTACGCGGGGCCGCGCCACAGCGCCAGCGCCTCGTCGAGGGCATCGGCCGCCTGGTGCGGCGGCAGTCCGGCGGCCCGCCGGAGGAGCGCCGCGAAGCGGCCGGCGTCGACCGCCTCGGCCGGCAGCGCCAGGCAGTAGCCCGCCGGTCCCGCCCGCACGGCCTCACCGCCCAGGACCGCGCGCAGCCGGGACACCACGGTGTGCACGGCGCCGCGCGGCCGGGCCGGCACAGCATCATCACCCCACACCGCCGCGACGAGCCCGTCCACGGAGACCGGGTGCGGGGCGTGCACGGCGAGCGCGGCGAGAGCCGTCCGCGGCCGCGCGCCGGGCAGCGCGACGGGCGCCCCGGCGCGCCGGACCTCGAGCGCCCCCAGGACGCCGATCTCGACCGGGTCCCGTGCCATGTCCCCATTGTCCGCCGATGACCGCGCGATGAAAGGTCGGTGACAGGGCCGGGAAGCATCGTGGGCACCAGGCTCACGACCACGAAGGAGGTGCCGTCATGGTTGCTCGACCCACCACTGCCGGCGCGCTCACGCCCGAGGCGCTGGATCGCCTGCGGGGTCAGGTGCGCGGACGGATGTACCTGCCGGACGATCCGGGCTACGACGAAGCGCGCGCCGTGTACAACGCCATGATCGACAAACGGCCGGCGCTGGTCCTCCAGTGCCAGGACGTCGCCGACGTCATCGCGGGAGTCGCCGCCGCCCGGGACACCGGGCTGGACCTGGCCGTGCGCGGCGGCGGGCACAACGGTCCCGGCCTGGGCACCTGCGAGGGCGGGATCGTGCTGGACCTCGCCCCCATGGACGGGGTGCAGGTGGATCCCGCCGGCGCCCGCGCCGTCGTCGAGGGCGGGGCGCGCTGGGGCGACGTCGACCACGCCACGCACGCCTTCGGCCTCGCCTGCCCGTCCGGGATCATCTCCACCACCGGGGTCGGCGGGCTGACCCTCGGCGGCGGGATGGGTCATCTGACCCGCACGTACGGCCTGACCGTGGACAACCTGCTGGCCGCCGACGTCGTGCTCGCCGACGGCAGTCTCGTGACGGCGGACGCCGAGCACCACCCCGACCTGTTCTGGGCGCTGCGCGGCGGCGGGGGCAACTTCGGGGTGGTCACCGCGTTCACCTTCCGGCTCCACCCGGTCGGCACGGTCGTGGGCGGTCCCATGCTGTGGCCGGTCGAGCGGGCCGCGGAACTGCTGCGCTGGTACCGCGACTTCCTGCCCTCCGCCCCGGAGCACCTCAACGGGTTCTTCGCCTTCCACATCGTGCCGCCCGTTCCGCCGTTCCCCGAGGAGCTGCACCTGCAGAGGATGTGCGGGGTGGTGTGGTGCTGGACCGGCCCGGCGGAGGACGCCGAGGCCGCGCTCGCCCCGGCGCGCGCGCTGCAGCCGGCCCTGGACGGCGTGCAGCCGATGCCCTACCCGATGCTGCAGACGGCCTTCGACGCCCTCCTGCCGCCGGGCGACCAGTGGTACTGGCGGGCCGACTTCATCGGGGAGATCCCCGACGAGGCGGTGGAGCTGCACGCCGAGCACGGGGCGACGCTGCCGACGGTGCAGTCGACCATGCACCTGTACCCGATCGACGGCGCCGCCCACCGCACCGGACGCACGGACACCGCGTTCAGCTACCGCGACGCCACCTGGGCCATGGTGATCTCCGGGGTCGACCACGACCCCGCCAGGGCCGCGGAGCTGCGCGACTGGAGCGCGGGGTACTGGGACGCCATCCACCCGTACTCGCTCGGCGGCGCCTACGTGAACATGATCATGGAGGAGGGGCAGGACCGGGTGCGCGCCGGCTACCGGGAGAACTACGACCGGCTCCTGGCGGTGAAGCACCGCTACGACCCCGACAACCTCTTCCACGTCAACCAGAACATCCGCTGAGCCGCCGGGGCGGGCAGGGGACGACGGCGCTGCGCCCGCCCCGCGCCGGGAGCGGCCGATCCGAAGGAGCCCCCCATGGACACCGGCCCCCGTGTCCTCGTCGTCGGCGCCGGCCCCGCCGGCCTGGCCACCGCCGCCGCGCTGCGCGCCCGGGACGTGCCGGCCACCGTGCTCGAGCGCGGGCCGCAGCCCGGCGCGGCCTGGACGGGACGCTACGACAACCTGCGGTTCAACACCTCCCGGCGCCACTCCGCGCTGCCCGGGGCACCCTTCCCGCGCGAGTACGGCCAGTTCCCCACCCGCGACCAGTACATCGCCTACCTGCACCGCTTCGCCGCCGACCGCGGCCTGGCGGTCGAGACCGGCGTGGAGGTCCTCCGGATCCGCCCCGACAGTGGCGGCTGGTGCGTCACCACCTCGGCCGGCGAGCGGCACGCCGAGCACGTGGTGGTCGCGACCGGCGCCCTCAACCGGCCGAAGCTGCCGGCCTGGGCCACAGAGGACTTCGACGGCGAGGTCCTGCACTCCTCGGCCTACCGCAACCCCACACCCTTCGAGGGCCGCGCGGTGGTGGTCGCCGGTGCCGGCACCAGCGGGATGGAGATCGCCCACGAGCTCGCCGCCGGCGGTGCCCGGCGGGTGCTGCTGGCCGTGCGCACCCCGCCCAACATCCTCCTGCGGGAGCTCCACGGCGTGCCGGGCGATCTGCCGGTCCCGCTGCTCCTGCACCTGCCGGACGCGCTCGTGGACCGGCTGCTCTTCGCCCTCCAGCGGAAGACGGTCGGCGACCTCAGCGCCTACGGGCTGCCCCGCCCCACGGAGGGCACGATGGCCTCGATCAAGAGCCGCGGGGTCACCCCCGCGATCGTCGATCCGGAGGTCCTCGACGAGATCCGCGGCGGGGCGATCGAGTGCGTCCCCGCGGTGGTCGGGCTCGACGGCGACAGCGTGGTCCTGGCCGGCGGCCGGCGCGAGCCCGCCGCCGCCGTCATCGCCGCCACGGGGTACCGGACGGGCCTGGAGGACCTCGTGGGCGACCTCGGGGTGCTGGACGAGCGCGGACTGCCGCTGGACGGCACCGGCCGCGAGGTGGCTCCGGGCCTGCGGTTCGTCGGCTACGTGTTCCGCCCGGGCCTGACCGGGTACGTGGGGAAGATGGCGAAGCGGGTGGCGCGGGAGATCGCCGCCACGAGCTCATGACCGGATCGTTCACCGTGGCGGACGGATCGCCCTGCCCTTCTGCCCCACCGGCTTCAGGATGCCGGTCCCGCACCTCGAGCCGTAGGCGGGCCCACCACGTCGTACGTCGCGCAGATGAACGCCCGGTTGCGGGCTACGTCCTGGAGCTTCAGGTCGAACCTGCGGGGGAACAGCGGGCGGCCCGCCCCGAGAGTGACCGGCGCGATGGAGACCATGAGCTGGTCAAGCAGACCGGCCTCGGCGAACTGTGCGGCCAGATCCCCGCCGCCGACGACCCAGATGTCCTTCCCGCCGGCGGCGTCGGTGAGGGCGGCGTGGATCGGCGCCACCTCTCCCTGGGCGAAGCGGATGTCCGCCCCGGTGATGCCCGGCAGCTCCGCGTGGGAGACCACCCAGGTGGGCATGTCGTAGGGCCAGTCCTCGCCGGAGGCCTGCAGGTGCGCGCGGACCCACTCGTAGGTCGTGCGCCCCATCACGACCGCCCCGATCCCGGCGATGAACTCGTCGTAGCGGTGCGGGCCCTCGGGGTCGGAGTCCTGCAGGAACAGCCACTCCAGGGAGTCCTGCTCGTCGGCGAGGTAGCCGTCCAGGGTGGTGGCGGTGTAGAAGACGGTGCGGGTCATCGGAGGCCTCCTGTACGTCGTTGCAACCATTCGATGGGGTCCCCGGAATCGGGGGTGGCTCCGGCCTGGCGCAGCATCAGCCGGGCCAGCTGGCGCCGGTGCGCGGAGAACGTGAGCACGTGGGCGATCACGCTGCTGATGACGAAGCTCTCGGGCGGGTCGCACAGTGCGTCGATGATCCGGTCGTTCCACGCAGCTCTCCGGTCGATGTCCCGGACCATGGCCAGCCAGCGGGGGGCGATCTCCCGGTGCCGATCCGCCAGTGCTGCAGGATCATCATGGCCGGCGTCCGGGACGTCGTGTCCTTCGATGGCCGCCAGCCAGATCTCCTTGGTGAACACCAGGTGGACCAGCACCTGCGCGATCGACTCGTCGGGCCCGTCCCAGCCCAGGGGCGCACTGCCCGGCACCCGCACCCTGCGATAGTCCTCCTCGGACAATCCTCGTGCCAGCTGCAGCAGCTCCCCGACGTCCTCGACGTCGTGGTGCAGCATCAGTTCCGTCACGTCGGCCGCCGGCCGGACCGTTGCGGCTTCGTGGGCGTCGACCCAGAGCGAGGTCGGGGGGTGGAAGTGGATGCCGTTGGGAGCCGGCAACCAGTGGCTCGTGTTCCGTCCCGCCGTCGTGCTGGGGGGATGGCCGAACGCCTTGGTGAAGGCGCGCGTGAAACCGTCGACGGACTCGTATCCCGCCGCCCATGCCGCCTCGGTCACTGATCGGCCCGTCCCCAGTTCCCAGGCTGCCCGCTCCAGCAGAACCCGGCGCCGCATCGTCACCGGCGGCTCGCCGGCCCCGCGCGAGAGCTGGCGACTGAAGTGGTACGGCGAGGAACAGGCGCCACCGGCCATGTCCTCGAGGGTGCGGTTGTTCTCGTCGAGCACCGCGTCGAGCAGTTCACGCAGTCGATCCCGTTGCTGATCCGCCATGTTCCCAGTCTGACCGGCCCATGCACGGAAGCGCCCGACCGTCCTTGCTCACCACAGCCGTGTGATGCCGTGCCGGTCCGCGATCCGGCGCGCGATGTTGGCTCGCCGACGACCTCAGCGACGTTCGGGAAGGTGCCATGCCTCCGTGGTCTGGTCGTTCCAGACCAGCAGGTGTTCCTCAGGCAATCGCGGGCAATGCTGCCCTGATGACCCCGGCCAGGTCCTTCTCGACGCCGTGTGCTTCGCGCTGATGGTGGGCTCCGGTGCCCTCTCGCAAGATGGTGGCCAGCACGGGCTCCACCGCGTCCAGCTCGTCGTATTCGGTGAGCACCGGGTGCAGGAGCTCCAGGAGATGGGTCACCACGTCGCCGGCAGGGGCGGGAGTGCCGGTGTGCGGGTTGATGAGGTAGCTCTCGACGCCGCAGCGGCTGGCCTGCCACATCCATGCCCGCAGCACGGAGGTGGGTACCGGGGCCGGCGGGTGCCCGGCCTGCCAGCGGCGGGCGCTGGTTTCGGCCAGAGCCCGCACCAGGGTCGCGAGCACCGCGGCGTGCTCGGGGTCCCAGCAGACATCGGCCACCCGGATCTCCACGGTGGGGTGGTGCTCGCTCAGGCGGGCATCGAAGTAGAACATGCCGGCGTCCAGGGTCGCCCGGGAGGCCAGCAGGTGTTCGCAGTGGCGGTCGTAGGCGGTCGCGCTGCCGAACACGTCGGTGGGCCCGGACGCGGGCCACCGGTTCAGGAGCTGGTACCGGTAGCTGTGGAAGCCGGTGTCGGTGCCGTCCCAGAACGGGGAGTTGCTGCTCAGCGCCAGCAGGGACGGCAACCAGATCCGCGCCCGGTCCAGGATCGCGACCCCTTCCGCACGGGAGTCGATCTGCACGTGGACGTGGAAACCACCGGTCAGCTGCTGGCGGGCGGTGATCCCGCCCCAGGCGGCGATCTGTTCGAATCGGTGATCGGGCACCAGGTGGGTGGTGGCCGGGGCCGGTGCGGTGGCCAGGGCCACCGCCCGCCCACCCACCTCACGGGCCGCGGCGTCAGCCAGGGCCCGTCCGGCCCGGATGGTCGCCAGTTGTTCGCCCAAGGTGGTGCACGGCGGGTTGATGACCTCCAGTTGTTCCTGCTGAAACTCCACGCTGAGCCGGTGCCCGGTGGGGATGGGCCCGCGGGAGTGGTCGGCGAGATACTCCCCGATCGGCATCGGCTGCAAAGAGGACGCCTCGATCAGCAGGAGCTCTTCTTCTACACCGAAACTTCGCACGCCGTCGATGCTCTCACCTCAGGGGGCCGCGGCGACACCGGCGGGTGCGGTGACCGCCCCGTGATGTGTGCCGGCGACTCGGGCGTGCGTCAGGCGATGGCGCCGCGCTCTGTCCTGGCCCGCGGAAGTGGGGTCAGGATTGCGAGGCATTACTCCGGATTGTCCACGGAGACCGGGTTGTCATCGTCCGGTTCCGTTTCGGCAGCCTGTCCCTCGGTGCCGGCGTCCTCAGGTGTCCGCTCGCTCAAGCGGTGCTCGACGGCTTGATTGAACTGTTCAGCGCCTTCCGGATCAGCCAGCCCGTCCGATGTGTCGGCGGCTGGGCTCGGTCGCTCCTCTGGGTTCTCGTCTTCTGACGTGGAGGGGCGGGGGTCATCTGGGGTGGAGTTCATCGCTTGCCTTTCGTCTGGGCCGGCAGCTCCACGCCTCCTCGCCCGGCCCCCGGGAGACCTTGGGCATTCAGGGGTCTCTTGGTGTGGGGGCACCGCGGCGGGGTGTGGTGGCCACCGTGAACAACCCGGATCATTGGTCCGGGTCAGGAGGACCGTGGATCTTTCCCTTCAGGATGCTCACCATGGATCATCCCCGCTCTCGTTCCTATCGCGATCTGACCTGCGGTGACAAGAGCCGCGCCAGCACCGTCTCGGGCCCAGGCCGTCCCCGAGGCAAGTTGCGTCCCCGAAGGCACGTAGGTCCCCAGGCTGATTCTCGTCACCACGCCACGGCTGCCCGCCGGCCAGGAGGTCGACCCCGCGCTGATCTTCCACGGCGGCATCTTCGCGGAGGACGGGCTCGGGATGGCCGAGCAGCTGCTCGCCCTCCCACGTCCCAGGGCATGCCCGTCGAGCTGCTCGTCCGCGCCTCGACCAGTGGCCCCGCCCCCTTGACGGACCAGGGAGCGCCCCCGGACGCGTGAGTTCTCCTGCCATCGCATGCGCGGCAGGCGCGGCAGGCGCGCACGATTGCGCAATCGATTGCGAAAATCGTTGACCCGGGCAGTCCCACCCCTTAGCCTTCGTGGCACGGCTCACATCCGCGGCGGCGCCCGGCCGGGACCACCCCTCGGGCACCACCGCGGGGGACAACGACCGGTGCGACACCGGGAGGAGCCACCGCCCACCGGCGCGTCGCCGGGAGCATCGCTGCCAGCGGACCTCCAGCAGCGGCTCCGTTCCCGGCCGACGTCCGACATCTCCGAGGGAGGGCCCCGATGCCGTTCGACGTGGTGGAGACGACGCAGCGGGTCGAGGAGCAGATCGACCGGCTCTCCCGGCTGCGCTCCGAGGACCGGCCGGGCTGGACCCGGCAGGTCTTCAGCGAGCCCTACCGGGAGTCCCGCGAGTGGGTCGCCGCGGCCATGCGGGACGCGGGCCTGGAGGTCCACCGGGACGCCGCCGGCAACGTGATCGGCCGGCTGGCCGGCACGAACCCCTCCGCGCCGGCCCTCATGACGGGCTCCCACACGGACACCGTCGACGGCGGGGGCCGCTTCGACGGGATGGTCGGGGTGCTCGGCGCCATCGAGGCCGCCCGCAGCCTCCGCGAGTCCGGCACCCCGCTGAGCCGGGACCTGCTCGTCGTCGACTTCCTCGGCGAGGAGTCCAACGAGTACGGGCTCAGCTGCCTCGGCAGCCGGACCATGGCGCAGGAGATGACCGCCGCTGACCTCGACCGGCGCAATCCCTCCGGGCAGACGCTGGGAAGCGTGTACGAGGCCTTCGGTCTCGACCCGTCCGCCCTGCTGGACTCCGCCCGCGTGGCCCCGGGGCCGCTGCACGGGTACGTGGAGCTGCACATCGAGCAGGGACCGACCCTCGAGCAGGAGGGCACCCAGATCGGTGTGGTCACCTCCATCGCCGGGATCGAGCGCTTCGTCGCCCACTTCGCCGGCCGCGAGGACCACGCCGGCACCCGCCCGGTCGCGGACCGGCACGACGCCATGGTCGCCGCCGCCCAGGCCGTCCTGGCCGTGCGCAGCGAGGGCTGCGGCGCCTCCGGCGTCGCCACCACCACGCACGTGCGCAACCGCTCCTCCTCCCCGAACGTGGTGCCCAGCGCGGTGGACGTCTCCGGCGAGCTGCGCAGCATCGACCGGTCGTGGCTGACCGGGGCCAAGCGGCGCCTGGGCGAGCAGATCCTCAGCACCTCCCGCGAGTACGGCGTGGACGTGGCCTTCGACTGGACCTCGGACAACGAGATCGTCGACGTCCACCCGCGCTCCTACGACCTCGTCGCGGCCACGACGACGGAGCTGGGCTACTCCTGGCGGCCTGTGCCCAGCGGAGCCACGCACGACGCCGTGCACCTGGCCTCGCTCGCACCGATGGCGATGATCTTCATCCCCTCCCGCGACGGGCGCAGCCACTGCCCGGAGGAGTGGACCGACGCCGCGGACATCGGCCGCGGCGTCCACGTCCTGGCGCAGGCCCTCCGCACCCTCGACACCGCCCGCCTGTGACGGCGCGGCACACCCCGACAGCCCAGCCGGCACCGACCCTCGAGCTCCCGTTCCGACACCCCGTTCTGGAGGGACCCGCATGAGACCCCTGTCCGAGTACGTCAACCTCCCCTTCCTGTGGATCTGCGCCTTCGGCGTGTTCGCCGTGATCATCCTGCAGACCGTCATCTACGTGCGGGCCGCCCGAGCCGTGGGGGCGGACGTGGGCTTCACCAAGGACGACCTCCGCCGCTCCTTCAAGTCCGGCGGCATCGCGGCGATCGGCCCCTCCCTCGCGGTGGTCGTCGTGGCCATCGCCCTGCTGCCGCTGTTCGGCGCCCCCGCCGTGCTCGTGCGCATCGGCCTGGTCGGCTCGGCCGCCACCGAGACCTCCTCCGCCAACCTGGCGGCCGGGACCATGGACGCCGAGCTCGGCGGCGCGGGCTGGTCCCCGGAGGTCTTCTCCGTCGCGTTCCTGGCCATGAGCCTTTCGGGCGGGCTGTGGATGCTGGCCACCCTGATCCTCACACCCATGCTCAAGCGGGGTGACACGAAGCTCCGGTCCGTGAACCCCGCGCTGATGGCCATCGTGCCCTCGGCGGCGCTGCTGGCGGCGTTCGCGTCCCTGGGCGTCGCCGAGCTGCCCAAGGGCAATGTCCACATCATCACCGTGGCCACGTCGGCCCTGGTGATGGCCGTGTGCCTGGTCCTGACCAGACGCCTGAACGCCCCGTGGCTGCGCGAGTGGGGCCTCGGCTTCTCGATCATCATCGGGCTGATCGTGGCCTACTTCGCCCACGGCGCCGGCCTGGGCCCCTCCGCCTGACCCCTCAGCGACCTCAGGAGTTCCCATGGCAGCTTCCGCCAGCGCACCCGCCGCCTCCTACGCGGCCTACGACCGCACCACGTCCCGATGGGGCCGGATCACCATGACCGTGGGCCTGCTGCTCTCCTGGGCAGGCCCCGCCTACCTGCTGTTCTTCAGCGGCATCGAGATCCCCCTGTCCACGATCGTCACGGCCTTCCTGGCCGTGGCCGCGGTCTTCGCCGTCCTCGCCGTCGTCGAGCCCCTCACCTACTACCCGGTCCTCGGGCCGGCCGCGATGTACCAGGCGTTCATGATCGGCAACATCGCCAACAAGCTGCTGCCCTCGGCGATCGTGGCCCAGGCCGCCATCGACGCCAAGCCCGGCACCCGCCGCTCGGAGCTGGCCGCCGTGATGGCGATCTGCGGCGCCGCCGTGGTGCACATCTTCTCGCTGCTGGTCTTCGTCGGCGTCCTCGGCACCTGGCTCGTCAGCATCGTCCCCGAGTCGATCACCGAGGTCGCCCAGCTCTACATCTTCCCGGCCATCATCGGCGCCGTGATCGTCCAGCTGGCCGCCTACGTCAAGCAGCCGCGCATCACCGTCATCGCGCTCGCCGTCGGCGCGGTCGTCCAGCTGCTGCTCGTGCCCGTCATGGGGCCGATGTTCCGCAACTTCGCGACCGCCGTGGTCGTGCTGCTCACGATGGTGCTGGCCTGGGTGCTGCGCAACCGGAAGACCCTGCACGCCGGCCCCGGGGACGAAGCCCTGCTGTGACGCCACGACCCTCCCTGACGGGCCACCCCGCAACCCACCCACGAAAGGACGTCATGACCACCACCGTTCCCGAGGTCCCCGCCGCGCTGCGCGAGGACCTGCACGAGCTCTACCGTCACCTGCACCGGACCCCGGAGCTGTCCATGCAGGAGCACGCGACCGCCGAGCTGATCCGCGGCCGCATGGAGGCGCTGGGCTGTGAGTCGTTCCTGTGCGGCGGTACCGGCGTCGTCGCCGTCCTGCGCAACGGAGAGGGCCCCGTCGTCGGCTTCCGCGCCGACACGGACGCCCTGCCCCTGGCCGAGGACACCGGCCTCGACTACGCCTCCACGGCCCGCGGCACCCTGCCCGACGGCACCGAGGTGCCGGTCATGCACGCGTGCGGCCACGACACCCACATCACGAGCGCCATCGGCGCCGCGACCCTGCTCGCCGGCGACCGCGACGCGTGGTCGGGAACGGTCGTCTTCCTCTTCCAGCCCGGTGAGGAGACCGCCGAGGGCGCCCTGGCCATGCTGGAGGACGGGCTGTGGGACCGGGCGCCGCGCCCCGAGGTCGTCTACGGTCAGCACGTGTGGCCGGGCCGCACCGGGCAGGTCGAGATCTCCACCGGACCGGCCATGGCGATGGCCGACAGCTGGCGGGTCACGGTGCACGGGCGCGGCGGGCACGGCTCCCGCCCCGAGGACACGATCGACCCGGTCGTGCTGGCCGCCCACATGGTGGTGCGGATGCAGAGCGTCATCTCCCGCGAGGTCCCGGCCCAGCAGGCCGCCGTCATCACCATCGCGACCTTCCACGCGGGGCTGAAGGAGAACATCATCCCCCCGACGGCGGTGTTCACCGTCAACGTCCGCAACCTCGACCCCGAGGTCCGGGAGAAGGTGCTCGCCGCGCTGCGGCGGGTGATCCGCGCGGAGGCCGACGCCTCGGGGGCACCGGCCCCGGAGATCGAGGAGCTCTACACCTTCCCCCTGCTCGTCAACGACGCCGAGGAGACGGCCGCGCTCAAGCAGGCGCTCGGAGCCGCCCTGGGCGAGGAGAACGTGCTGGACCGTCCCGCCCAGATGGGCAGCGAGGACTTCGGGCACCTGCCCGACGCCATCGGGGTGCCCGGCGTCTACTGGTTCTTCGGGGGAACGCCCGACGACGTGCTCGCCGGCGACGAGCCGGTGCCGACCAACCACTCGCCCTTCTTCGCCCCGGTCATGGAGCCGACCCTGACCACGGGCGTGACGGCCGCGACCACGGCGATCCTCTCCCGCGTGGGCGTCGCCCGATGACCGCCCGCGCGGACACCTCCCTGCTCGAACTCTCCGCCCGGGAGCTCTCGGCCGCGATCCGGCAGCGGAGCGTGTCCGCGCGGGAGGTCCTCGACGCCCACTTCGCCCGGATCGACGCCGTGAACCCGGCGGTCAACGCCGTGGTCACCCAGGTGCGGGAGGCCGCCCAGCAGGCCGCCTCCCGGGCGGACGAGCTGACCGCCGCCACGCCCGCCGAGGAGCTGCCGCCCCTGCACGGGGTGCCCATGACCCACAAGGACACCCACGCGGTCCGGGGCGTCCGCACCACCCTGGGCTCGCCCCTGTACGCAGAGCAGGTCCCCGACCACGACGACCTCGTCGTGGCCCGGTTCCGGGCGGCCGGGGTGATCAGCACCGGGAAGAACAACGTGCCGGAGTTCGCCGCCGGCTCCCACACCTTCAACGAGCTCTTCGGCACCACGCACAACCCGTACGACCGCACCCGCAGCGCCGGCGGATCCAGCGGCGGGGCGGCCGCGGCGATCGCCGCCCGGATCCAGCCGCTGGGCGACGGCTCCGACATGGGCGGATCGCTGCGCAACCCGGCGGCGTTCTGCAACGTCGTCGGGTTCCGGCCCTCCGCCGGGGTCCTGCCCCTCGCCCCCTCGCCCGACGCCTGGGCGTGGCTCGCCCGCACCGGGCCGATCGCCCGCAGCGTGGACGACGTCGTCCTGGCGATGTCCGTGCTCGCCGGACCCGACCCGCGGGTCCCCCTGGCCTGTCCAGTGGAACGGGCGGCCTTCCGGATCCTGGCCGCCCAGGATCTCCCCGAGCCCGATGCCCGGCCCCTGGCCGGGGTGCGGATCGGGCTGACCACAGACTTCGGGCTGGGCGTGCCGGTCGAGCCGGAGGTCCTCGACGTGCTTCGCGAGCAGGCGCAGGTGTTCGAACAGCTCGGGGCCGTGGTCGAGGAGGCCGTCCCGGACCTGTCCGCGGCCGACGAGGTGTTCGACACGACCCGCGCCTTCGACATGGCCACGATGCTGCGCGACACCCTCGCCGAGCACCGGGAGCAGGTGAAGCCGGAGGTCGTCTGGAACGTCGAGAAGGGCATGGCCCTCACCGGCCCGCAGCTCATGGACGCCGCGCTCGCGCGCACCCGCCTGCACGAGGCGACCCGGGCGTTCTTCGGCGAGCACGACCTGCTCCTGTGCCCGACCACCCAGGTCCTGCCGTTCCCGTCCGAGGAGCGGTGGCCGCGCACCGTGGCCGGGGTGGAGATGCAGACCTACGTGGAGTGGATGCGCTCGGCCACCCTGATCTCGGCCACGGGCTGCCCCGCGGTCTCGGTGCCGGGCGGGTTCAGCCCGGGCGGCCTGCCGGTCGGGCTGCAGCTGGTCGCCGGCCACGGCCGGGACGTCGAACTGCTGCGCGCCGCCCGCGCGTACGACGTCGCGACCCGCCACGCGGACCGGGCGCCCGTGCTCTGAGCCGAGGCGGACGAGGTCTTCTGGTGCCAGTTCGCCACGGACCGCGAGAGCTCGTGGGCGGCGCTCATCGCGAGGTCCGGCCGCCCGGCGCGGATGTGTGGGGCGGCTCCCTGTTCCTCAGGGCGCTCGGAATCGGTTTCGCCGCGGTGCACCTGCGCGACCACGAGCGCTGGTGGACGATCGTCCCCGCCGGGGTGAGGCTGACCTCGGCGCTGCCCGCGTCCTGGGACGCAACGGAGGCCGGGGCGCGCGTTTGGGGTCTTGTTCTTTGCCGGCCTCACGCTTGGCCCTCGTGCTCGTGGCAATGCGCACCCCGTGGACCGGTCCGCGCCGGTGGGCGTGGATCCCCGTCGCGACCCTCGCGGTGCTTGCCGCCCGCGAGGCCACCGCACTGCTGAGCGTCTTCAACTACTGGTGGTCACTGGCCCTCATCCCCGGCGGCAGGTTCCTGCTGTGGCGGGTGCTGAGGCGGCGGCGCGTCCCGGAGCCGGTCGAGGTGAATAGCGAACGGGCACCGTCAACGAGCTCGCCGCCTGGCGCCTCAGCGGCGTCGCGGGCCTCATGGGGTGTGTCCTCGAGCAGTTTCTGGTGCTCGAGGCCGCCACCGGCTCGCCCCGCCACCGGGAGACGTGGCGGCGGCTGCGCTTCGTCGTGGACCAGGCCCGCGCCTGGGGCACCGCCACGCACGGGAGCCTGCGCGACTACCTGCGCTGGGCCGAGACCCAGATGGAGGAGGGCGCCCGGGTCAAGGAGGCCGTGGTCCCCGAGACCGACGCGAAGGCCGTGCGGATCACCACGGTGCACGCGGCCAAGGGCCTGGAGTACCCCGTAGTGATCCTGGCCGGGACCGGGTCCACGCCGCGGTCAGGCACCCACCACGTGCTCTTCGCCGAGGACGGGGCGATGGAGGTCTCCCTCAAGAAGGGGCTGACCACCGCCCGCCACCAGGAGCTCGCGGAGCACGCGAAGGACATGCTCGCGGCCGAGCGGCTGCGGCTGCTGTACGTGGCGTGCACCCGGGCGCAGAGCCACCTGGTGGTGTCGCTGTACACGGCCTCGGAGAAGGGCGAGTCCTCGCATGCCGCGCAGCTGCGCAGGGCGCACGTAGCCGACACGCCTGAGCTGCCGTTCGTACCAGTCGAGAGCGTCCTACGCCGGGCCGAGGCCGTCCCGGCGGAGCGGTCCTGGGACGAGGTGCTCGCCGACTGGACCGCGGTGAGCGACCGATGGGTCGAGACGTCCCGGATCGAGGGCAGCCGGTCGGTGACCCGGGTGGCCCACGCTGCCCCGCCTGCTCCGGCGAGCGGGAGCGGAATTGCTGTCCCCTCGCCCTCCCCTGCGGAGACCCCGACCGACGACGACGCCGCTCCCGCCGCACCGGGGCTCCCGGCCCTCGCCGAGCCCGAGCGGCTCGTGCCGCTGGAGAGGCCGCCCGTGGAGTCCCGCAGTCCGTTGATCCACGGCCCAGAGTTCGGCACGGCCCTGCACCGGCTGATGGAGCTGTGCGACCTCACGGACCGGGCATCGCTCGACCGCCACGCCCCCGTCGTCGCCGAGCTGCACGGTCTGCCGGACACCGAGGCCCTGCTCACCTGCGCCCGCATCGCCTGGGATTCCGGCCCCGTGCGGGCGGCCGCCGCGGGCGAGCACTGGAAGGAGCTGCCGGTCGCCACCGCGGACGAGGACGGCGCGGTGCTCGAAGGCGTCGTCGACCTACTGTACCGGGAGCCGGGCGGGGACTACGTGATCGTGGCCTACAAGACGGACATGGCGCTCGCCCAGGTGAGCCAGGAGGTCTACCGGCAGCAGCTGTCCCTCTACGCTGGCCAGCTGGAGGGCATCACCGGCGGTCGCGTGCGGGAGCTGGTGCTGGTGTGCTGCCAGCCGACGGTGCGGCAAGCGCTGGCGTATGAGCACGTCGGAGGCTGAGCCGGAGCTTGCCGACCTGGAGCTGGTTAGCAACTACAGGCGGAAATGCGGTCCTTCGAATCCAAGCGGGGGTCGGTTTGCTCGGACAAGATCAGTGAACACCGGCGGCCATCGCTCCTGGCGGTGGACCCATACCAACACTTGGTTACGAAGGCCCAGCCCGGGCCCATCGAGGATCCGCGTGAGTCCCGTCCAATCGTGCATCTATGCAGAACCTTGCCGCTGGCCAGCGCTGGCGCAATAGATTGATAAGTCACCCGATGCACCAACGCACATCGCTTTACCGCGCCGTACCACGGCGATAGGCCCATATCGGCCGAACGGGAGTTCAAACAGATGCGAGAAATCCAGTGCCTAATTGTCCGGTAACTGCCGTTATGTAAAGTTCTGGCCTGAACACCCCTCACCTAACCCACTAGGAATCACCCACTCCCTCGTCCGTAGCTCGGCAGGATCGCCGCTCTCGCGACAAAGAGGACCTCTGTCGGCGGTGCACCGAGAGGCTCCCCCACGACACCGAAGCTACGGTCACCCATTCGAATTACGTATCAATGAGCGCCGATTATGTCTCACTAATGCACCAAAAGAGGGTATTGAGCTTGAGCGATGATCCATACTGGAGCCTCCACATATGACGTGCGCCATATCCTTGGGGGAACTCCATGTCTGCTTCTGGGTCCGATGACCATGCCCGCTCACCGGGAGGCATCTCCCGTCGCCGCGCGCTCGGTCTGGCCTCCGCCCTCGGGCTGACGCCACTGGGGGTCACCGCCTGCGCCCCGGGCAGCGCAGCCTCTTCCTCCGGTGGAAGCGCCACCGCCTCGGCGACCTCGACCGCTCCCGGCCGTGCTGCGGGCCGGGACCCGCTGACCACCGACGCACGGAACCGGATCGTGCTGCTGGGCACCAGCGGCGGACCGCCCTGGTGGAACGACTCCCACCGCGAAGGCGTCGCCTCCGCGGTCGTGGCCGGGGACAAGTACTACCTCGTCGACGCCGGCGACGGGGTGGGCAAACAGATCAAGAAAGCCAGGCTGGGCACCTGGGACAAGGACATGCGCGGCCCCCTGGACGCCCTCGAGGCCGTGTTCCTCACCCACCTGCACTCGGACCACATCTCCGATCTCTACAACATCTTCGGCACCGGCCTGCAGAACGGCGTGACCGTGCCCGACCGGGTGCTGCAGGTCTTCGGCCCGGGCAACCGCGGGGCCCTGCCGGTCAACTACAAGGGCGAGCAGATCCCCGCAGACCAGGTGGTCAATCCGGCCAACCCGACTCCGGGCACCCGGGAGACGATCGAGGCGATGATGAAGACCTTCGCCACGGACTTCAACGACCGGATCATCGACTCCGGCTACCCCCCGCCCCGGGAGTTCTTCGTCGGCCGGGACATCGCTCTGCCGACCGAGCTGACCGATGACCCCAATGGGGATCCGCACCCGCGGATGCGCCCGATCGAGGTCTACGAGGACGACCGGGTCAAGGTCACCGCGACCCTCGTCCAGCACGCCCCGGTGTTCCCGGCCTTCGCCTACCGCTTCGACACCGACACCGGCTCCGTGACCTTCTCCGGGGACACCAGCCCGAGTGAGAACCTGGTGGAGCTGGCGAGGGGCTCGGACGTCCTCGTGCACGAGGCGATCGCCGAGGAGTGGGTCGGCCAGCATCACCCCGCCCCACGCGACGCGAACTCCGAGGCCGAGTACCAGCACCTGATCGGAGCGCACACCACCATCGAGGACGTCGGAGGGGTGGCCGAACGCGCCGGGGTGAAGACCCTGGTGCTCAATCACCTCGTGCCCGGCAACTGGCCGGTCGAGAAGTGGGAGAAGGCCGGCGAGAACTTCTCCGG
>NZ_JBISWK010000047.1:0-27628 GCF_044462205.1 Kocuria rhizosphaericola
CCAGTTGTTGAAGTTTCGTTCTTGCAGTTCAAGCAGTTCGCCCGATTCCGGGCGCGGCAGTTTTTCTGAGAAGACGTTTTGGCAGGCATCGCAACGCCCGAGCACCCCGATCGCCGGGGACGCTCCGTTTCCCAGAAAGACAGGTTCCCCATGACTACTGGCACCGTGAAGTGGTTCAACGCCGACAAGGGCTTCGGCTTCATCACCCCCGAGGACGGCTCCAAGGACGTGTTCGCGCACTTCTCCGCGATCAACTCCGGCGGGTTCCGCTCCCTCGAGGAGAACCAGCGCGTCGAGTTCGAGACCCAGGACGGCCCCAAGGGCCCCCAGGCCGCGAACATCACCGTGCTTGCGTGAGAACGCTCTGATCTCCTCGTGAGATCCCCGGCACGGAGCTGAGCGCTCCGAGGCCGACCTGACATCGCCACCCGGCTCCGGCCGGGTGGCGATGTCTCTGTCCGCCGGCTTCTCGCCCGGAGGCCGCGCCGGTGGGCGCCGGCGCGGCTCAGACCGGCATGCCGCCGCCACCGAAGACCAGGAACAGCCCCAGCACGCCGAAGGCGAGGTCGATCCAGCCGAGGACCTTTCCCGCCGTGGACTTGACCCCGAGGGCCTCCGCCTTGCTCGCCTGCCAGAGCGCCAGGGGGCCGAGCACGATCCCGAAGATGAAGAGGCCGACGACGCCCAGGATGACGGAGTTGCGCTTGTGGTTCTCGCCCTGCGCCGAACCGGGGCCGTACCCGGGTCCCTGCTGGTATCCCCCCTGGTAGGCGGGCTGCTGTCCCTGCTGGTATCCCCCCTGGTAGTCGGGCAGCTGTCCCTGCTGGTATCCCCCCTGGTAGTGGGGCGGTTGTCCCTGCTGGTATCCGGGCTGCTGCGGCGGGTAGGACCCGTTCGGGTCGCCGTCTCCGGACGTGTGGTCGTTGCGAGGGGTGTCCATGGTGTGCGCTTCCTCCGTGTCGGGTCCGTCCCGCGGGCTTCCACGACCGGCGTGGAATCAGGAACAGTTGAGTGCACCGTATCTCGCGCTCGAGCGCGCCGGGACGTTTCGGCTGCACCGGCCCGGTGCTTCGCGGGCGCGGTCGGAGGGATCCGGGGAGGGAAGGCCGACGATGCCCGAGGTCGAGGTGCGGCCGACAGCGGCCCAGGTGCGGCGCCTGCTCGAGGCGCAGCTCCCGCAGGAACTCCGCGAGCTCCTGGACCGGCCGCCGGCGCCGGTGGCGCAGGGCTGGGACAACGCGCTGTTCCGGCTCGGCTCCGCCCACGCGGTGCGCCTGCCGGTGCGCCGCGCCGCCGTCCCGTGCCTCCTCCACGAGGTGCGGTGGACGGCGGTGGCAGGCGCGCCGCTGGCCGCGCTGGGGCTCGCCGTGCCCCGGCCGGTGTTCCGCGGCCGGCCCGGCGCCGGATATCCGTGGCCCTGGACGGTGGTGCGGTGGGTCGAGGGCGAGGCCGTGGCGACCCTGCCGCTCGACCGTCGCGACCGCCTCGCGGGAGACCTGGCGGAGGCCCTGACCGCGGTGCACCGGCCGGCACCGGCAGCCGCCCCGCGCAATCCCCACCGGGGCGTTCCGCTCGGCGCACGGCTCCGCACCGCACCCCCCGCCTGGCCTGCCACGGCCGCGGTCCTCGGGGCGCGGCGGAGCGAGCGGCTCCGCGGCGTCGTCGACGACGGTCTGCGTGCCGCCCCGTGGTCCCGGCCGCCGGTCTGGCTGCACGGCGATCCCCACCCGTGGAACCTCGTGCACCGGGACGGGCGGCTGGCGGGTCTCGTCGACTTCGGGGACGTCTGCGCCGGGGATCCCGCGTCCGACCTCGCCGGCGCGTGGCTGGCCTTCGACGCGGCCCAGCGCTCCGCCTTCCGCGCGGTCGTCGACAGGACCGGCCGGTACGACGACGACGTGTGGCGCCGCGCCGCCGCCTGGGCCGCCCTGTACACCGCGGCGCTGGTGGCGAACCCCGGCTCCGGCCCGGACTTCGGCGCCGTGGTCCGGCACTCGGTCGCACAGCTGGACCCGGACGCCGGGGCCTGAGCCCGAGTCTCTGCTGCACCCGGGGAGATTGTTGTCACGTCCCCCGGTCGAGGGATAAGCCGGGCTCACATCAGGGCCGACCGAGGCGCAGCGCCGGAGTTCGGTCGTTGTGAAGCACCCGCTCATCTGCGGAATTCCGCGGTTCTCCGGCAGAGCACGACACGGTGGGCGACGCGTCCCCACAAAGGCCCACAGCACAGTCATACGATGCAACTGCAAACAACTACTGATCCAAAGGGGACACCATGAAGAAGTTCGCAGCAGGAATGGCCGTGCTGGCCGCCGCCGGATTCACCGGCCTGTCGATGGCTCCGGCCTCCGCCGCGCCGATGTTCCAGAACTGCGCCGAGGCCAAGAACGCCGGCTACGGCGTCATTCTTCGGGACACGCCTGCGTACAGCCCGGATCTTGACTCCGAGGGCGATGGCCGGGCCTGTGAGGCCAACGGCCCCGGCATTGGACTTCTCACTGCCCCGGTGCCCGTTGCGCCGGTCGCACCCGTGGTCGGTCAACCTGGTGGGGACGGCGTCTTCGACAACTGCACCGAGGCCCGCGCAGCCGGTGCCGTCAACATCCCCTCCACCGACCCCCGGTACGGCCTGCACCTGGACCGTGACCGTGACGGCTTTGGCTGCGACGCCGACGGAAGCGACGACGGAGTCCAGACCGAGGTCATCATTGACTACGTGCCTGAGTCCTGGAACACCGGTGCCGGCACCGGCCAGTACACCCAGATGGACCAGGTCCCGGCCGGCGCCGCGGACACCGGCGTCGTCGTCGAGGACGACGCCACCGCGGGCGCTCTGGCCCTCGGCGGCGGGGCCGCGCTCGCCGCGGCCGCCGGCGCGGCCTTCATGGCGCGCCGTCGCCACGCCGTCCGGTCCTGATCCTGACGGTCTCCTTGAGCTGACCGGATGATGGATTGCCGTCCGTGATGCGCCTATTCCACGACCGCTGCAGGGGCCTCCTGGTCGCTGCGGCGGTCGTGCTCGTCCTGCTCACGGGATGCGTCGGGAGCACTCCCTCGCCACCTGAGGCGACGACCGCGTCTTCGGAGGCGACCCCCTCCACCCCGGAGCCCTCGCCCGTCCCGACTCCGTCGGTCGCCGCGTCGCCGACCACCGCGTCTCCGGCGCCGAGTGCGCGACGATCGGCCATGGCGGCCGCCGAGCCCGTCTCCGTCCGCATCCCCAGCACCGGCACCGACTCGGGGCTGTTGCGGCTCGGTCTCCAGGACAACGGGTCGCTGGAGGTTCCGCCGGGTGATCCTGGTGCCCCGGCCGCCTGGTACAACGGCTCGCCCACCCCGGGGGAGGTGGGGCCGGCCGTCCTCCTCGGCCACGTCAACGCCACCGACGGTGGTCCCGGCGTCTTCGCGGGCCTGCGGGGACTCGCCCCCGGCGACACGGTCGAGGTGGCACGTGCGGACGGCAGCACGGCGGTCTTCGTCGTCGAGCACGGTGAGCAGTACGGCAAGGACGCCTTCCCCACGCCGACCGTGTACGGCAACACCGAGGGCCCCGAGCTGCGGCTCATCACGTGCGACGGCTACGACCCGGCCACCGGTGAGTTCGACGACAACTACGTGGTCTACGCGAAGCTCGCAGGCTGACCTCCCCCTGGATCGACCCCACCGGTCCGGAGAGAATGGGCACCCATATCATGGGAGGGGTGCTCGATGGACGTGGTCATCGTGCCGACCGCCGCGGACGTCGGCACGTACGCGGCTGACGTCGTCGCCGCCCGGATCGCCCAGGAGCCCCGCACCGTGCTGGGAGTGGCCACCGGCTCCTCGCCGGTCGGGATCTACCGCGAACTGGCCCGGCGACGGGCGGCGGGCTCGCTCGATCCGACGCACCTCACGTGCTTCGCCCTCGACGAGTACGTCGGTCTCGCGCCCGACCACCCGCGCAGCTACGCCGCCTATCTGGACCGGGAGGTCGCGCGTCCCCTCGGTCTGCCCTCCGGACGGGTGCGGGTGCCCGAGGCCTCCCGCACGGACCTGGAGGCGGCGGCCGAGGAGTACGAGCAGGCGATCGCCGCGGCGGGCGGCATCGACCTCCAGATCCTCGGGATCGGCACCAACGGCCACATCGGCTTCAACGAACCGATCTCGGCGCTGTCCTCCCGCACCCGCGTGGCGGCCCTGTCCGCGCAGACGCGCACCGACAACGCGCGCTTCTTCGACGGTCCCGACGCCGTGCCCACCCACTGCCTCACCCAGGGGCTGGGCACGATCCTCGAGTCCCGGCGGGTGCTTCTGGTCGCGCAGGGGGAGCGCAAGGCGGCCGCCGTCGCCGCGGCCGTGGAAGGGCCGGTGGCCGCCCGGTGCCCGGCGTCGGTGCTGCAGTTCCATCCACGGGCCACGCTGGTCCTCGACGAGGCCGCTGCGAGCGCGTTGACGCTCGAGAACCACCACCGTCCTGTCCCGGACCGGGGGGATGGGGCCGTGCCGGGGGTCTCCGCGCCCGCGTCATGAAACGCGCAGATCGCGTCACGATGCACCCGGTCGGAGCGCAAAGGCACGATCCGCGGCGGAAACCGGCCCGACCACGCCACGGCAGCAGAAACATCACGATTCGACACATGACGGTGCGGTCGTGAACTGCCTACGATGCGTGTGCAAACCAGCACTCGCAGAATCGAGGGAACACCATGAAGAACAGTGCAGCGGGCGTGGCGGCGGCGGCGGCGATCGGGCTCACGGCCCTGACGGCGGCGCCCGCGGCGGCCGCACCGGGTGACCCGATGGTCTTCACCGACTGCGCCACGGCGGCCGGGTACGGCGTCCACAACATCCCCGTCGGCTCCGTCAGCTACAGCGCGAGCCTCGTCGACGACGACGGGGACGGCATCGTGTGCGAGAGCGCCGAGTGGGCCTACGACCCCACCCGCATCCCCGTGGAGAACGCATCGGGGGGGTACACCCACACGATCGTCGACTGGATCCCCGGGGCGGGCCCCGGGCCCGACGCCCAGCCCGGAGAGGTGCCCGGCATCGACCCGTACACCCAGGTGGGCGAGGTGCCCATGGGTGGCGCCGACACCGGTGCCGCCGTGGACACCGGTGCCGGGACCAGCGGTCTCGCCGCCGCCGGTGTCCTGGCCCTGGCGGCCGCCGGTGCCGCGGTGGCGGTGCGCCGGCGCAGCGCCGGCCGGGCGTAGGGCGGAGGAACCGGTCCTCGTGACGGCTCCGACCGCCGGCCGCCGCAGGGGCCGCCTGGTCCCTGCGGCGGCCGTCCTCCTGCTGCTCAGCGGCTGCGCGGGCGAGTCCCCCGCGCAGCCTGCGGCCCCGTCGTCGTCGGCCGCGGCGTCCGTCCCGCCGGCGCGCACCCCGGTGCCGTCACCCTCTCCGACGGCCGCTCCCACCACACCGGCCCCCGAGCCGCCCGCCGCCCCGGCGCCGGAAGCCCAGCCGCCGGTGCTCGCGGAGTCCGCGCCCGTGTCGGTGCGGATCCCCGCGGTGGGCGCCTCCTCCGAGCTCCTGCACCTGGGCCTGCGCCCGGACGGGTCCCTGGAGGTGCCGCCGACCCATCCCGGGGCCCCGGCCTCCTGGTACACCGCCTCGCCCACCCCCGGGGAGCGGGGACCGGCCGTGCTGCTCGGCCACGTCAACGCCACCGACGGCGGGCCCGGTGTCTTCGCGGGGCTGCGCGGCCTCGCCCCCGGCGACACCGTGGAGATCGCGCGGGAGGACGGCAGCACGGCGGTGTTCGTCGTCGACCGCGGGGAGCAGTACGCCAAGGACGCCTTCCCCACGAGGGCCGTCTACGGCGACACCGCGGGGGCGGAGCTGCGCCTGATCACGTGCGACGGCTACGACCCCGCCACCGGCCTGTTCGACGACAACTACGTGGTCTACGCGACGCTCGCCGCCTGACCCTCACCCTCCGCCCTTCCGGCCCATTTGCGCAGGGCGCGGCCGACCCCGCCCTCTCACGGCCGGTGCGGGGACACGCCTCGTCCTGCGGGCGGAGGTGCGACCGCACAGCGCGGGAGAAGATGGGAGGGCGCTCCCTGTGCCGTTCCCGCCCCGTCCTCGTCTTCCTGAAGGAGATCTCCATGAGCAACCCGTACCCCCAGCAGCCCGACGGCTCCCGCGGCGGCCCGCCCCAGTACCAGGCGAGCGGCGACCAGTACGGAGCCGGTCAGCACGGAGCCGGCCGCCCCGGCACCGCGCCGCCGGAGGTCAAGCGGCTCCTGACCCTGACCCTCGTCTCGGCGGCGGTCTACCTGCTCAACGGCCTCGTGGAGCTGATCGGCTCGGCCACCGTGGACATGACCGAGAGCTACCGGGAGATGGGACTGTCCGCGGACCAGATCGCCGTGGCCGAGCAGTCCGGGGGCTTCGCGACGGTCACCGGCATCGTGGTGCTGGCCGTGGCACTGGGCCTCTACGCCCTGGTCTACGTGTTCCTGAAGAAGGGCAAGAACTGGGCGCGCGTGCTGGGCATCGTCCTGTCCGTCCTCAGCATCGTGGGGACGCTGATCGGCCTCCTCGGCGTGATGGCCTACGGCGGGCTCGGGATCGTCCTGCTGGTGCTCGGGCTGCTGCTGGTCGTGGTGAACGTCCTGTGGCTCGTCACCGCGTTCAAGGCCCCGGTCAAGCACTGGTTCGCACCGCCCCGCATGGCCTGATCCGCCCCGGCGCCCTCCGGGCGCCCGGCAGCGGTCACCGGAACGCCGCCCAGCCCTCGGGGCCGGGCGGCGTTCCGCCGTTCACGGGTGTGCCGCCCCGGACCGGCGGCGGCACACCGGGACGTCAGAGCATCTCGACGAAGGTCTGGGAGTACCCGAAGCCGACGACCTCGGCGCGGTTGTCCCCGTTGACGTCGGCCAGCTCCCGCGGGTGGTGCTCCACCCGCCAGCCCTGGTCGCGGCCGAACTCGCGCAGCCAGAGCGCTCCGCCGGTGAACCCGCCCCCGGCCTGGCCGTAGGCGACGTGGGTGCCGGCGTTGCCGAAGCCGACGATGTCGGCGCGGTTGTCCCCGTTGGCGTCGGTCAGTCCCCGGGGGTGGTGCTCGACCCGCCAGCCCTGCTGGTAGCCGAAGTCGCGCACCTTCAGGCCCGCGGACGTGAAGGTGCCGTCGGCCCGGCCGTGGGCCACGTGGGTGCCGGCGTAGCCGAAGCCGACGACGTCGTCGATCCCGTCGCCGTTGACGTCCGCCAGTTCCCGCGGGTGCTGGTGGACCCGCCAGCCCTGCTGGTAGCCGAAGTCGCGCACCTTCAGCTCTGCCGTGCTGAGGGTGTTGTCGGCCCGGCCGTAGGAGACGTAGGTGCCGGCGTTGCCGAAGCCGACGATGTCGGCGTTGCCGTCGCCGTTGAGGTCACCGAGCACCCGCGGGTACTGCTCCTCGTTCCAGCCCTGGTCGGAGCCGAAGGAGCTCAGCTCCAGCTCCGGCTCGGTGAAACCGCCCTCGGTCCGGCCGTAGGCCACGTAGGTGCCGGCGTTGCCGAAGCCGACGATGTCGGCGTTGCCGTCGCCGTTGAGGTCACCGAGCACCCGCAGGTGCTGGTCCTCGTCCCAGCCCTGGTCGGAGCCGAAGGAGCTCAGCTCCAGCTCCGGCTGGGTGAAGGCCCCGTCCGTCCGGCCGTAGGCCACGTAGGTGCCGGCGTTGCCGAAGCCGACGATGTCGGCGTTGCCGTCGCCGTTGACGTCGGCCAGCTCCCGCGGGTGCTGACCCACGCGCCAGCCCTGCTGGACGCCGAAACTGTCCAGTGCCCGTTCGGGTGCGCTGAACGTCCGGTCGGTCCGGCCCAGGGCCACGTAGGTGCCGGCGTTGCCGAAGCCGACGATGTCGTCCCTGCCGTCGCCGTTGACGTCGGCCAGCTCCCGTTCGTGCTGGTCGACCCGCCAGCCGTTGGTGTAGGTGAAGTAGGGCTGGGCAGCGGCATGAGCGGCGGTGCCCGTCGCGGCCACACCCCCGGCGGCCAGGACGGCGGTCGTGGCGCCCGCCAGCAGTCGTGAGGTCGTTGCGTGCTTCATCTCGGATTCCCCCAATGATGGATCGTCATTCGTGGAGTTTCTCGGTTGGCACTGGCGGACCATCGTCCGCGATATCACCCTTTTCGGTCGCTCCCCGGGGCGGCCGGGCATTCCCTCGTCGATCCCGGATCCCGCCGGATCGTTCCTGCGGCGGCTCCGATGTGCTGTGGATCACGGGCGCGCCGGTCCGTCCAGGCTAGGGGGCCGACCGCCTGCCCGCCAGGGGGGCCTCGACAATGACTCGTCGGGCGCCCCGGTGGCCGGCGCGGACCTCCCCGGTGCCGGTGGCCGGCCCGGTCGGCTCAGCCGTCCTGCCCGATGACGCGGTCACGACCGGCGAAGAGGGCCACCACGCACAGCGCCACCATGAGACCCGCCATGAGCAGCAGCGGTGGTTCCCACCGGTCCCCGGCGTCGTAGAGGGCGCCGAAGACGGCGGGGGCGATCGCGGCCAGCGCGTAGCCCACGGACTGGGCCATCCCGGACAGGGCCGCCGCCTGCCGGTGGTCGGCGGACCGCAGGCTGAACAGGGACAGCGCGACGACGATGAGGCTGCCGCAGCCGATCGACCCGAGCACGATCCACAGCAGCATGAGCTCCGGCGCGGCGGCCAGCCCCACGAAGGTGGTCAGGGCCAGGGCACCGCCCGCGAAGGCCACGGGACGCTGGTCGCCGAGCCGGTGCATCAGGGTCCCGGTGCCCAGGCTGGCGCCCATCCCGATCAGCAGGAACAGCGCCATGTGCGTGCCGGCGGCGGTCGCGGAGACGCCGTGGCTGCGCTCGATGCTCGGCAACCACGCCATCAGCACGTAGAACGCCACCGACTGCAGGCCCATGAACAGGGTGACCTGCCAGCCCAGCGCCGACCGCCACGGCGACCGGTAGGGGCCCGGCTCCACCACGGGGGTTCCCTGCTCGGAGTGCCCGGTCCGCAGGCCGGGGGAGAGCACCACCAGCGCCACGACGGCGAGCACCGCCCACACCCCCAGGGCCAGGCGCCACCCGGCCGGGCCGGCGTGGGCGATCGGGACGACCAGTGCGGAGCCGGCCGCGGCCACCGCGCCCTGGATCGAGGTGTACACGCCGGTCACCTGGCTCACGCGCAGCGGGAACTCCCGCTTCACCAGCGAGGGGAGCAGCACGTTGAGGAAGGCGATGCCGATCCCGATCACCGCGGTGCCCACCCACACGGCGCCCTCGACCGGCGCGGAGCGGCCGCCGATCCCGGCCGCGAGCAGCAGCAGGGACAGCCACAGGGCCCGGTCCAGGCCCGTCCGGGCCGCCACCGCCGGGGCCACGGGGGAGAACAGGGCGAACATGGCCAGCGGCAGCCCGGTCAGCAGTCCCGCCTGGCCTGCGGAGATGCCGAGGTCGCGGCTGATCTCCTCGAGCAGCGGGCCCACGGTCACGAAGCCGACGCGCAGGTTGACGGCGATCAGCACCACGCCGAGGAAGCCGAAACCGAGGCTGGCCCGCCGGCCCGTGGCCGACGACGCGTTGGTGAGCACGGCGCACCCTTTCAGGAGGCGGGACGGAGGATCTCCGGACAGCGTAGACGGGGCGGCGTGCTCCGGCACGCCGCCCCGTTCCGACCGGTCCTGCAGCGCTGCTGCAGGGGTCCCTCAGCGCTCAGCCGAGGATGAGGTTGAGGACGAACAGCAGCGGGATGGACCCCGCCCAGACCGCGGTGGTGATGCCGGACCAGCCGCGCAGCGCGTCCAGGCCCTGCAGGCCGGTGAAGCGGGTGACCACCCAGAAGTAGGAGTCGTTGAAGTAGCTGAACACCATCGAGCCCGCGGTGCACGCCAGGACGGCGACCACGGGGTCGATGCCCAGGCTGCCCACCAGCGGGGCGGTCACGGAGGCCGCGGTGATCATCGCGACCGTGCCGGAGCCCTGGGCGATGCGCACGAGGGTGGCGATGAGGAACGGGACCAGGAAGGCCGGAAGCGGCGTCGCGGCCACGGCCTCGGCGAGGGCGTCGCCCACACCGGAGGTGCGCAGCACCTGGCCGAACGCGCCGCCGGCGCCGGTGATCAGCAGGATCAGACCGGCCGAGGCCGCCGCCTCGGCGAACCAGCCGTGCGCCTTGTTCCGCGGGCTCCACCGGGGCAGGAGCACGTAGAGGGCCAGGATCATGCCGATGACCAGGGCGACCACGGGGTTGCCGGCGAAGGCGAAGGGCACGGCCCAGGCGGAGGGCTCGTACTCGTCCCCGCCGACCACGCCCTGGGCGTTCTGGTCGATGGCGCCGGTGACCGTGTTGGTGATGATCAGCAGCAGGGGAACGAGCAGCGGCAGGGACGCGACGAACGCGCCGACTCGGTGCGGTGCGGCGCCCTCCGGCGGCCGGCCGAGAGCCGCCGACGGGTCGGCGGCGGGGGGCTGCCCCGCCTCGGCGTCGAGGTCGTCCCGGGGGCCGTCGTCGAGGGCCGTGCCCGCGGCGTGGGCGCCGCCGCCGACGCCGGCGGTCGCAACGGTGCCGTAGACGGCCTCGCGCACGTGCTCCTCCACCTTGGGCTCGAGCGTGGGGCCGATCCACCGGGCGTAGAAGACCACGATCGGCAGCAGGAGCACGGTGAAGACCAGGCCGGCGAGGATGACCGCGCCGAGGTCCGCGCCGAGGATGCCGGTCACGGCCAGCGGGCCGGGCGTGGGCGGGACGAGGTGGTGGGTGAGCGTCATCCCGCAGCCCAGCGCGAGGGCGAGAGTCACGTAGCCGGCCCGTTCGACGCGGGCGATCGAGCGGGCGAGCGGGTTCATGATCACGTAGCCGGAGTCGCAGAACACCGGAATGGACACCAGGGCACCCACGCTGCCCAGGGCCCACGGTTCCCGGCCCTTGCCGAACGCGCGCAGGAAGGCGTGTGCCAGGGAGTTGGCGGCGCCGGAGACCTCGAGGATCTTGCCGATCCCGACGCCGAGACCGATCACGATGCCGATGGAGGCCAGTGTGTTGCCGAAGCCGGTGGTGATGGCGTCGACGATCTCGAGTGGTGCCTGACCGGCGACGGCGCCGGTCAGCAGGGCTGCGATGAGCAGCGCCACGAAGGCATCCAGGCGGGTGCGGAGCACCAGGACGATGATGGTGGCGATGCCCAGCACGAGTGCCAGGAGTAGTTGCAGATCCACGGTGATGGACTCCTCGGGGACGGGGGTCGGCCGGGCGGTGGTGCCCGGGCGCGGGAATTGACGAGATCGGCGCTCCATGTGAGGCTAGTCACACATATGACATCTGACAAGAGGGAGGTACGCGCCGTGGCTCTCGATCTCGCCGTGCGCCCCGACCGTCCTGCGAGGACCGCTGTGGGACGCCGCGCCGATGGCTAGGAAGTCGCTGGTCGAGGCGGTCGCCGAGGAGCTGCTCGAGCGCATCCTCCGGGGCGAGGTGGGCCCGCACGAGGCGCTGCCCCCCGAGGCCGAGATCGCCCGGGGGTCCGACGTCAGCCGGCTCACCGTGCGCGAGGCCCTCAAGGCCCTCCAGGCGCAGAACATCGTCTACGTCCGGCGCGGGCTCGGGACCTACGTGAACCCGCCCGACGCGTGGACCGGCCTCGAGGCGATCCTCAAGGCGGCCTCCCGGGGCACGGCCTCCCACCAGGTGGCGCTGCGGTTGCTGGAGGTGCGGCGGATGGTGGAGACCGGGTCCGCGGAGCTGGCCGCCGTGCACGTCACCCCGGAGGACCTCGCCGCGATGGAGGACACCATCCAGGACCTCGAGCGCGCGCACGAGGCGGAGGACCTGGACGAGGTCACCCGCGCCGACATGGCCTTCCACGACGCCGTGCTGAGGGCCTCGGGCAATCCGTTCGTCCCCGTCCTGCTGGCCCAGCTCTCCCAGCTGCTCTACGCCGAGCGCCGGGCGACCTCCGCGTTCCCGGAGGTCCAGCGGCACGCCATCGAGCACCACCGGCTGGTCCTGGAGGCCATCGGCACCCGGGACCCCGAGACGGCGCGCAAGGCCATGGAGGCCCACATCGACCAGACCTACGCGGACTACGAGCACTACATCGGCCACGGGTCCGCCTCCGGCGGCCCTGCGGCCGGACACGCTCTCAACAGCACAGGAGATGACTGACATGACCGAGACCACCGTTTTTCCCGCCGAGCGCACCGCCGTGCTCACCGGCGCCGCCTCCGAGCGCGGTATCGGCCGCGCCACCGCCGACCTGCTCGCGAGCCAGGGCTGGCACGTCGCCGTCCTCGACGTCGACGGTGACGCCGCCGTCGAGGCCGCGCAGGACATCGCCGGCCGGCACGGGGTGCAGACCCTCGGGCTGCGCACGGACGTGTCCGACCAGGACTCCGTGAACGAGTCCGTGGCGCGCGTCGAGGCGGAGCTCCCGCCGATCGTGGCCCTCGTCAACCTGGCGGGCATCAGCTCGCCCACGGAGTTCATGCAGGAGACCCGGGAGGCCTGGGACCGGGTCTTCGCCATCAACATGACCGGCACGTTCATGGTGACCCAGCGCGTGCTGGCCGGGATGATCGAGCGCAAGGTGGGCCGCGTGGTCAGCGTCTCCTCGATCTCCGCCCAGCGCGGCGGCGGGACCTACTCCAAGGTGGCCTACAGCGCGTCCAAGGCCGCGATCATCGGCTTCACCCGGGCGGTGGCGCGCGAGATGGGCGAGCACGGGATCACCGTGAACTGCATCGCCCCCGGCCCCGTGGACACCGACATCATGGGCGGCACCCTGAGCGACGAGCGCAAGTCGGACATGTCCAAGGACATCTTGGTCGGCCGGGTGGGCACCGTGCGGGACATGGCCGCCCTGCTCGCGTTCCTCGTCGGCCAGGACGCCGGGTTCATCACCGCGGCGACCTACGACATCAACGGCGGACTGCAGATCTCCTAGCCGTCACGCCCTCCCGGCTCGCGGCGCCTCCCGGGGTGCGTCTCGCACGGCGGCACGGGACGGCGGCGGTGGCGGTGCCTGTCCGGCGCCGCCACCGCTTCGAGTCCGCTTCGCCGCTGCTCCGGGCGGGACCCGGACGAGCTCACCAGCGGGGGTGGACGTCCTCCCGGAAGAAGGCGTCGTAGATCCTGCGGACCCCGGCGTCGATCTCGCGGCCCAGGTCCCCGGTGTCCGCCGCCGAGGCGTTGCCGCGGACCTGCTCCACGCTGCGCGCCCCGGGGATCACGGTGCTGACGCCGTCCTGGGCGATGATCCACGCGATCGCCGCCTGCGCCGTGGTCACGCCGTCCGGGAGGAGCCCGGCGAACTCACGGACGGCCTCGAGGCCGCGCCGGAAGTCCACCCCGGAGAAGGTCTCCCCGACGTCGAAGGCGTCGCCGCCGCGGTTGTAGTTGCGGTGGTCGTCCGCCGCGAAGCGGGTGTCCTGCGTGTACTTCCCGGACAGCAGCCCCGAGGCCAGCGGCACCCGGGCGATGATCCCCACGCCGGCCTCCTTCGCCGCCGGCAGCACGGCGTCCAGCGGCTTGAGCCGGAAGGCGTTGAGGATGATCTGGACGGTGGCGGTGTTCCCGCGGGCGATGGCCGCGAGCGCCTCGTCGGTGCGCTCCACGCTGACGCCGTAGTGGCGGACGGCGCCCTCCTCGACCAGGGTGTCCAGGGCGTCGTAGACCTCCTGGTCGCTGTAGACCGGCGTGGGCGGGCAGTGCAGCTGGACCAGGTCGAGGGTGTCGGTGCCCAGGTTCCGGCGCGAGCGGTCCACCCACTGCCGGAAGTTCGCGAGCACGTAGTTCTCCGGGACCTGGTCCACGCGGCGGCCCATCTTCGTGGCCACGGTGATGTCCAGGTCGGGGTGCTCGCGCAGGAAGGCGCCGATGGTCTGCTCGCTGCGGCCGTCGCCGTAGACGTCCGCGGTGTCGAAGAAGGTCACTCCCGACTCCACGGCGGCCTCCAGCACCGCGGTGGCCTCGGCGGGGTCGACCTCGCCCCAGTCCGCGCCCAGCTGCCACGTGCCCAGGCCCACGGTGGAGACCTTCCGTCCGGTCCTGCCGAGTGTGCGTTGTTCCATGCGTCGAATCCCGTTCCGCGGTCGATGGAGGGTCTCCCGGCGTCCGGGGGACGGCGGCCCGTGGATCCGGGGGCGCCGGGGACCACCATGCGGTGTGACGTGTCCACCGCGCAAGCGCCGGAGGGGGACCGCGCCCTCCGGGCACCCCTTCGCTGGGTCCGTCCGGTGTCGTGCAGTACCGTTCTGGCCATGGCCGTCGAGGGTGGTGGGAGTTCCGCGCGGCCCCCGCGCGCCCCGAACATCCGGGACGTGGCCCGTGCCGCCGGGGTCTCCCACCAGACCGTCTCCCGGGTGATCAACGGGCACCCCGCGCTGCGGGACTCGACCCGGCAGCGGGTGCTGCAGGCCATGGAGGAGCTGCGCTTCCGGCCCAACCGGGCGGCCCGCGCCCTGGTCACGAGCGAGTCCAGGACCATCGGGGCCCTGGTCTCCTCGGGTGCCGAGTACGGCCCGTCGGCCAGCCTCCGTGCGGTCGAGACGGCCGCCGACGAGGCCGGCTACGTCGTGGAGACCGCCCACATCGACCACGCGGACCGCGCCTCCGTCGAGGCCGCCCTGGACCGCATGGTCGGTCACGCGGTGGAGGGGCTGGTGATCCTCGCGCCGCAGTCGCGCACCCTGGAGGTGATCGAGCAGTTGTCCATCCGGATCCCGTTCGTCACCGTGCACTCCCTGCACAGCGAGGACCACCGGATGTCGGTCGACCAGCTGGCCGGCGCCCGGCTGGCCACCCGTCACCTCCTGGAACTGGGGCACCGCCGCGTGGTCCACGTCCCCGGCCCCGAGGGCTGGGTCGAGACGGACGCCCGGCGCCAGGGCTACCGCGAGGAGATGGCCGCCTGGGGGCTCGAGCCCGTGGTGGTCCCCGCCGGCGCGTGGACGGCGGACTCCGGCTACCGCGCGGGGCTCGGGCTGCGCGAGAGCCGGGAGCTCAGCGCGGTCTTCTCCGGCAACGACCACATCGCGCTCGGCCTCGTCCACGCCTTCGCCGAGGCCGGGCTGGACGTGCCCGGGGACGTGAGCGTCGTGGGTTTCGACGACGTCCCGGAGGCCGCTCACTTCCTGCCGCCGCTGACCACGGTGCGCCAGGACTTCCCCGAGCTGGGGCGTCGGTGCATCGCCGTCCTGCTCGCCGAGCTCCGGGGGGAGCAGCCGGTCCGGCCGGGGGACGTGGAGCCCGTGCTCGTGGTGCGCGCCTCCGCGGCTGCACCCCCGGCCGGACCCGGACGGGAGCGGTAGGCGACGGGCCAGGCCGTTACCAAACCGTTATCAAGTGATGTGGGACACGTGGTTCCGCCCTGCGGTACGTTGGCCCGAACATCAAATGTGACCGTTCACATTCCGGGCCGGGCGGGGCCGAGTGCCCCTCTGCCGGAGCGTGCGGATCGAACGACAACGAGGTCCTCCGTGAGCCAGACCAGCCCAGATCCCACGTACGTCATCGGCGTCGACTACGGCACCCTCTCGGGGCGGGCCGTCGTCGTCCGGGTGCACGACGGCGCCGAGATGGGCTCCGCGGTGCACGAGTACCGGCACGGCGTGATGGACACCGTGCTCGCCGCCACGGGGGAGCCGCTGCCGCCCGAGTGGGCGCTGCAGGTCCCCGCGGACTACGTGGACGTCCTGCGGCGGGCGGTGCCCGCCGCGGTGCGCGCCGCGGACGTGGACCCGCGCGCCGTGGTGGGCGTGGGCACCGACTTCACCGCGTGCACCATGGTCCCCGTCCGGGCCGACGGCACGCCCCTCAACGAGCTGCCCGGCCTGGCGGACCGCCCGCACGCCTACGTGAAGCTGTGGCGCCACCACGCGGCGCAGGGACAGGCCGACCGCATCAACGAGCTCGCGGCGCGACGCGGGGAGCGGTGGCTGGCCCGCTACGGCGGCCTGATCTCGAGCGAGTGGGAGTTCGCCAAGGGCCTGCAGCTGCTCGAGGAGGACCCCGAGCTCTACCACCTGATGGACCACTGGGTGGAGGCCGCCGACTGGATCGTGTGGCAGCTGACGGGCAGCTACGTGCGCAACGCCTGCTCCGCCGGGTACAAGGGCATCCTGCAGGACGGCGAGTACCCCGACCGCGGGTTCCTGGGCTCCCTCAACCCCGACTTCGCCGGGTTCGCGCAGGACAAGGTCGACCACCCCATCGGCGTCCTCGGCGCGGCGGCGGGCACGCTCAGCGCACGGGCCGCGGAGTGGACGGGCCTGCCCGCCGGAATCGCCGTGGCGGTGGGCAACGTCGACGCGCACGTGAGCGCCCCCGCCGCCCGTGCCACCGCGCCGGGGCAGATGGTGGCGATCATGGGCACCTCCACCTGCCACGTCATGAGCTCCAACACCCTGCGCGAGGTCCCGGGGATGTGCGGCGTGGTGGACGGCGGGATCATCGACGGGCTCTACGGCTACGAGGCCGGGCAGTCCGGGGTGGGCGACATCTTCGGCTGGTTCGCGGCCCACTTCGTGCCGGGTCAGCTCCAGGAGGAGGCCGCCGAGCGCGGGCTCAGCGTGCACGAGCTGCTCACCGAGCAGGCGAGCCGCGAACCGGTGGGCGCTCACGGTCTCCTGGCCCTGGACTGGCAGTCCGGCAACCGGTCCGTGCTCGTGGACCACGAGCTCTCCGGGCTGCTCGTGGGCCTCACCCTCGCCACCCGCCCGCACGAGGTGTACCGCGCCCTGCTGGAGGCCACCGCCTTCGGGACCCGCACGATCGTCGAGGCCTTCGCCGCCTCCGGGATCCCCGTCACCGAGTTCGTGGCGGCCGGCGGGCTGATCAAGAACTCGTTCCTCATGCAGGTCTACGCGGACGTGCTCGGCATGCCGATCTCGGTGATCGGCAGCGACCAGGGCCCTGCCCTGGGCTCCGCCATCCACGCGGCCGTGGCCGCCGGCGCCTATCCGGACGTCCGGGCGGCGGCCGAGGCGATGGGCCGGCTCGAGCGCGCCGCCTACACCCCGGACCCCGCGCGCACCGAGGCCTACTCCGTGCTCTACGAGGACTACACCGCCCTGCACGACCACTTCGGCCGCGGCGGCAGCGACGTCATGCGCCGGCTCAAGGCGCTCCGGCGCAACGCCCGCTCCACCCAGGAGGTCCCCGCATGAGCACCCTGCCGCCCGAGCTCGAGGAGCGCGTCGCCCGCGTGCGCCACGACGTCGCCGACCTGCACGCCGAGCTGGTCCGCTACGGGCTCGTGGTCTGGACGGCCGGCAACGTGTCCGGGCGGGTGCCGGGCACCGACCTCTTCGTGATCAAGCCCAGCGGCGTGAGCTACGACGAGCTCGGTCCCGAGAACCAGATCCTGTGCGACCTGGACGGCCGGGTGGTCCCCGGGACCCCCGGCGCGGAGCGCTCGCCGTCCAGCGACACCGCCGCCCACGCCTACGTCTACCGGCACATGCCGGAGGTCGGGGGAGTGGTCCACACCCACTCGCCCTACGCCACCGCCTGGGCGGCCCGCGGCGAGGCGATCCCCTGCGTCCTGACCGCCATGGCGGACGAGTTCGGCGGGGAGATCCCCGTGGGGCCCTTCGCCGTCATCGGCGACGACTCGATCGGGCGCGGCATCGTGGAGACCCTCTCCGGCCACCGCTCGCGGGCGGTCTTGATGCTCAACCACGGGCCCTTCACGGTCGGCAAGGACGCCCGGGACGCCGTCAAGGCCGCGGCCATGCTCGAGGACGTGGCCCGCACCGTGCACCTCTCCCGCCAGCTGGGCGAGCCGCTTCCCATCGAGCCGAGGCACGTCGACTCCCTCTTCGACCGCTACCAGAACGTCTACGGCCAGCAGCCCGCCGCCGTCCCCACGACCCCAGGAGCACACTCCCTTGAGCCCTCTACCCACCGCTCTTGACCACTACGAGGTCTGGTTCCTCACCGGCAGCCAGGACCTCTACGGCGAGGACACCCTGCGCCAGGTGGCCGAGCAGTCCCGCGAGATCGTCCGGATGCTCGGCGAGGCCGGACTGCCCGTCGAGGTGGTCTGGAAGCCCACGCTGAAGGACGCGGACTCGATCCGCCGCACGGCCCTCGAGCTCAACGCCGCCGACGGCGTGATCGGCGCGATCGCCTGGATGCACACCTTCAGCCCGGCCAAGATGTGGATCACCGGTCTCGACGCGCTGCGCAAGCCGCTGCTCCACCTGCACACCCAGATCAACGTCGAGCTGCCGTGGGGCGAGATCGACTTCGACTTCATGAACCTCAACCAGGCCGCGCACGGGGACCGCGAGTTCGGCTACATCCAGACCCGGCTCGACGTCCCGCGCAAGACCGTGGTCGGCCACGTCTCGACCCCCGACGTCACCGCGCAGATCGCCTCCTGGCAGCGCGCGTGCGCCGGCCGCGCGGCGGTCCAGGGGCTCAGGGTGGCCCGGTTCGGCGACAACATGCGCAACGTCGCCGTGACCGAGGGCGACAAGACGGAGGCCGAGCTGCAGTTCGGGGTCTCCGTGAACACCTGGGGGGTCAACGACCTCGTGGCCGTGGTGGACGCCCAGTCCGAGGACCGGATCGACGAGCTCGTCGCCGAGTACGAGGAGCTCTACGACGTGGCCCCCGAGCTGCGCCGCGGCGGTGCCCGCCACGAGTCCCTGCGCTGCGGGGCCCGGCAGGAGCTCGGGATGCTCGAGTTCCTGGAGGAGGGCGGCTTCGGGGCCTTCACCACGAACTTCGAGGACCTCGGCGGGCTGCGCCAGCTGCCGGGCCTCGCCGTGCAGCGGCTCATGGCCCGCGGCTACGGGTTCGGGGCGGAGGGCGACTGGAAGACGGCCCTGCTGGTGCGGGCGGCCAAGGTGATGGGCGCCGGACTGCCCGGTGGCGCGTCCCTCATGGAGGACTACACCTACCACCTGGTCCCGGGCGAGGAGAAGATCCTCGGCGCCCACATGCTGGAGATCTGTCCGACCCTCACCACGGCGCGGCCGTCGCTCGAGGTGCATCCCCTGAGCATCGGGGGTCGGGAGGATCCCGTGCGCCTGGTGTTCGACACCGACGCCGGCCCCGGCGTGGTCGTGGCGATGTCCGACCTGCGGGACCGCTTCCGGCTCACCGCCAACACCGTGGACGTGGTGCCCCCGGACGCCCCGCTCCCGCACCTGCCGGTGGCCCGGGCCGTCTGGCGGCCGCACCCCGACCTCGCGACCTCGGCGGCGGCCTGGCTCACCGCCGGCGCCGCCCACCACACGGTGCTCACCACCGCGGTGGGCGCCGACGTGATCCGGGACTTCGCCGACATGACCCGGACCGAGCTGCTCGTCATCGACGACTCCACCACCCTGCGGGAGTTCCAGCGGGAGGTGCGGTGGAACGCGGCCTACCACCGGCTCGCCCAGAGGCTCTGACCACCAGGACCGGCAGCGCCACGAATGCCAGGATCAGCACGGACACGACGACCAGCACGGACACGACGACCATTCGGGCAGTGCGGCCCGGACCGACGAAAGGCACGACCATGACCACGAAGACCACGCTGAACCGGACCCTCACCGGGGTGACCGCCCTGACCCTCGTCCTCGGCCTCAGCGCCTGCGGCGGCAGCCGCGGCGCCGGCGCGGACGAGGGCTCGAACGAGGGGGCCCGGATCGGGGTGGCGATGCCCACCCAGCAGTCCGAGCGCTGGATCGCCGACGGCGAGAACGTCAAGGCCCAGCTCGAGGAGCTCGGCTACGAGGTGGACCTCCAGTACGCCAACGACGACATCCCCACCCAGATCTCCCAGATCGAGAACATGATCAACGGCGGGGCCGAGGCCCTGGTGATCGCCTCGATCGACGGCACCACGCTGACCAGCGTGCTCGACACGGCGGAGACCCAGGAGATCCCCGTGATCGCCTACGACCGTCTCATCAACGAGTCGGACACCGTGGACTACTACACGACCTTCGACAACTACGAGGTGGGCGTGCAGCAGGGCACCTCGCTGCTCACCGGCCTCGGGGTGCTCGACGAGAACGGCGAGCCGACCGGGGAGAAGGGCCCGTTCAACGTGGAGCTCTTCGCCGGCAGCCCCGACGACAACAACGCGACCTTCTTCTGGAACGGTGCGATGGACACGCTCCAGCCCTACCTGGACGACGGCACGCTCAACGTTCCCAGCGGTCAGACGGAGTTCGAGCAGGCCGCCATCCTCCGCTGGCTGCCGGACACCGCCCAGGACCGGATGGAGGACCTCATCACGGTCGGCGGCGGCGACCAGCTCGACGGCGTGCTCTCCCCCTACGACGGCCTCTCGATCGGCATCATCTCCGCGCTGCGCTCCGGCGGCTACTCCAAGGAGGAGCTGCCCGTGGTGACCGGTCAGGACGCCGAGGTCGGATCCGTCCGGTCCATCATCAACGACGAGCAGTACTCCACGATCTTCAAGGACGTCCGTGAACTCGGCGAGCGCGCCGTGCTCATGGTCGACTCCCTGATGCAGGGCGAGGAGCCCGAGGTCAACGACGAGGAGACCTACGACAACGGCGTGAAGGTGGTCCCTGCCTACCTGCTCGAGTCGCAGATCGTCACGAAGGACAACTACGAGGAAGTCCTCGTGGACAGCGGCTACTACGAGGCGTCCGAGCTCGAGTGAGCACGACCGGCCGGGCGGCCCACGCCGCCCGGCCCCCGGTCCGCTCCACCACCCACCATCCAGCTCGAGACGAGGAGGCCCGCATGAGCGAGCACGTTCTGGAGATGCGCCGGATCAGCAAGTCCTTCCCCGGCGTCAAGGCGCTGCAGGACGTCACCCTGGCCGTCGCCCGCGGCGAGGTCCACGCGATCTGCGGGGAGAACGGCGCCGGCAAGTCCACCCTCATGAAGGTGCTGTCCGGGGTGTATCCGCACGGCACGTACGAGGGGGACATCGTCCTGGAGGGCGGCACGGTCTCCTTCCGGGACATCAAGGACAGCGAGCGCAGCGGGATCGTGATCATCCACCAGGAGCTGGCGCTGTCCCCGTTCCTGTCCGTCGCCGAGAACATCTTCCTCGGCAACGAGCGCGCCACCCGTGGGGTCATCGACTGGAACGCGACCAACCGGAAGGCCGTCGAGCTGCTCCGGCGCGTGGGCCTCGACGTGAACCCCAGCACCCCGGCCGGGGACATCGGGGTGGGCAAGCAGCAGCTGGTGGAGATCGCCAAGGCGCTCTCCAAGGACGTGAAGCTGCTCATCCTCGACGAGCCCACGGCCGCCCTGAACGACGAGGACTCGGCGCACCTGCTGGGCCTGGTCCGGGGACTGCGCCAGGACGGGATCACCTGCATCATCATCAGCCACAAGCTCAACGAGATCCGGGCGATCGCCGACTCCGTGACGATCCTCCGCGACGGGCAGACCATCGAGACCCTCAGCCTCCACGACGGGTCGGTCACGGAGGACCGGATCATCAAGGGCATGGTGGGCCGCGAGCTCACGAACCGGTACCCGGAACGGGTCCCCGACATCGGTGCGGAGGTGCTCCGCGTGGAGGACTGGACCGTGCACCACCCTCGGGAGCACTCGCGGGTGGTGGTGGACGGGGCGCACCTCAACGTGCGCTCGGGCGAGATCGTCGGGATCGCCGGGCTCATGGGCGCCGGCCGGACCGAGCTGGCCATGAGCATCTTCGGGCGCAGCTACGGGTCCCACATCACCGGGCGGATGTACAAGAACGGCCAGGAGATCACGGCGCGGACCGTCAGCGAGGCGATCCGGCACGGCATCGCCTACGCCACCGAGGACCGCAAGCGCTACGGGCTCAACCTCATCGACGACATCAAGCGGAACATCTCCTCGGCGGCCCTGGGCAAGCTCACGTCCGCGGGCTGGGTGAACGGCGGGCGCGAGACGCTGGTGGCGCAGGAGTACCGGACCAGCATGAACATCAAGGCGCCCTCGGTGTCGTCGATCACCGGGAAGCTCTCGGGCGGCAACCAGCAGAAGGTCGTCCTGTCCAAGTGGATGTTCGCCGACCCCGACGTGCTCATCCTCGACGAACCGACCCGCGGCATCGACGTGGGCGCCAAGTACGAGATCTACACGATCATCAACGAGCTGGCCGCACAGGGCAAAGCCGTGCTGGTCATCTCCTCCGAGCTGCCGGAGCTGCTGGGGATCTGCGACCGGATCTACACGCTCGCCGAGGGCCGGATCACCGCCGAGGTCCCCATCGCCGAGGCAACCCCCGAACGACTCATGCAGCACATGACCAAGGAAAAGGACTGACCCATGGTTTCCACCCTCGTCGACGAGGACCGGGCCCTCGACAGCAGGAGCCCCCAGAAGAGCTCCGCCGTGGCCGACGCCGGCCGGTTCCTCATGAGCAGGCTCCGCCAGATCGGCATCTTCCTGGCCCTGCTGGTGATCGTGACACTGTTCCAGGCCCTGACGGGCGGCGCGCTGCTCCAGCCGGACAACGTCTACAACATCATCGTCCAGAACAGCTACATCCTGCTGCTGGCGATCGGCATGGTCATGATCATCGTGGCCGGGCACATCGACCTCTCGGTCGGGTCGGTGGCCGCGTTCGTGGGCGCCATGTCCGGGATCATGATCAGGGACTGGAGCCTGCCGTGGTGGGTGGCCCTCGTGGCCTCCCTCGCGGTCGGCGCGCTCGTCGGGGCCTGGCAGGGCTTCTGGGTGGCCTACATCGGGATCCCCGCCTTCATCGTGACCCTCGCCGGCATGCTCGTCTTCCGCGGCCTGACGCAGATCGTGCTCGAGAACCAGCGGATCACCGGGTTCCCGCCGGAGTACCGCCAGCTCGGCGGCGGCTCCCTCTTCCCGGGGCTGTTCCCACCGGCGACCAACATCCTCGACTGGACCACCGTGGGCCTCGGCCTCATCGCCATGGCGCTGCTCGTCGTGAGCCAGCTGCGCGGCCGCGCCAACCGCGCGAAGCTCGACCTGGAGGACGAGCCGCGCGCCTGGTTCCTCACGCGCCTGGTCTTCGGCGTCGTCGTCATCCTCGCGCTCACCCTGCTGCTGGCCAGCTCCCGCGGCGGGACGCCGATCGTGCTCGTGGTCCTCGGGGTCCTGGTGGTGACCTACAGCGCCGTCATGAACCGCACGGTGTTCGGCCGCCACGTCTACGCCCGCGGCGGCAACCTCCAGGCCGCTCAGCTGTCCGGTGTCAACACCAAGCGCGTCGACTTCCTGCTGTTCGTCAACATGGGCGTGCTGGCTGCGCTGGCCGGCCTGGTGTTCACCGGGCGTCTGAACTCCGCCGGGCCGGGTGCCGGAAACCTGTTCGAGCTGGACGCGATCGCCGCGGCCTTCATCGGCGGCGCCGCCGTGACCGGCGGCGTGGGCACGATCATCGGCGCCATCACCGGCGGTCTCATCATGGGCGTGCTCAACAACGGCATGTCGCTCATGGGCGTGGGGATCGACTACCAGCAGTTCATCAAGGGCCTGGTGCTGCTGCTGGCGGTCGGGTTCGACGTGTTCAACAAGCGCCGCGCCTCGAACGCCCTCAAATGACCGCACCCGCACCACAGGTCTTCGGGACGCTGCCCGACGGGCGGGAGGTCACCGCGCACACCCTGACCGCCCCGGGCGGGCCGGTGCTGCGGATCCTGGACCTCGGTGCCACGGTCCAGGCCCTGCACCTGCCCGACCGGGCCGGGGGCCCCGGCACCAACGTGATGCTGGGCCATCCGGACGCCGCAGGCTGCGCGGCACCCCCGGAGGCCTTCCTGGGGGCGGTGGTCGGCCGGTACGCCAACCGGATCGCCGGCGCCCGCTTCGACCTCGACGGGCGCACCGTGGACCTGGCGGCCAACGAGGGCGGCAACACCCTGCACGGAGGCCCGGACGGCTTCCACCGCCGCACCTGGCAGGTGGTGGACGTGCGTCCGGACCGGCTGGTCCTGGAGCTGGTCAGCCCGGACGGCGACCAGGGCTTCCCCGGCCGGCTCACGGTGCGGGCCGAGTACCGTGTGACCGGCCGCACCGTGACCCTGGACCTCCAGGCCCGCACCGACGCCCCCACCGTGGTGGGGCTCGCCAGCCACGTCTACCTCAACCTCGCCGGCGAGGGATCGGGGTCGATCGAGGACCACCTGCTCACCGTCGACGCCGACCACTACCTGCCGGTCGACCCGGACGGGCTGCCCACCGGTGGTCCGGCCCCGGTGGCCGGCACCCCGTTGGACCTCACCACCGCGGCGCGGCTGGGGGAGCGGATGCGCTCGGAGCACCCGCAGACGGTGGCCGCAGGCGGGATCGACCACTCCTTCCACCTGCGCGGCACCGGTCTGCGCGCCGCCGCGCGGCTGGAGCACCCCGCGAGCGGGCGGTCCGTGGAGCTGTGGACCGACCAGCCCGGACTGCAGGTGTACACGGGCAACGCGCTGGACGGAGCCATCACCGGCACCGGCGGGCGGAGCTACCCGCGGGGAGCGGGTCTCGCCCTGGAGCCCCAGCGCCATCCGGACTCACCCAACCGGCCGGAGCTCTCCGACCCCGTGCTGCGGCCGGGCGAGACCTACCGCTCCCGCACGGAGTGGCGCTTCCGGCGCTAGCGGCCGCCGGCCTTCTTCTCGCGCCGCTTCGCCATGATGCGGCCGAAGACCGCGGTGCCGACCATGAACAGGATCTTTCGCATGCTGGTGCTCCTTCTGTGCTGTGCTGCCTGGATGACGTGCCCGGTCCACGCTACGGGCTGTCCCGGAAAAAGGTAAGTGGGCTGAAGGATCCTTGCGCTGCGTTCCCGGCGCCGGAGGACGGCGCCGCCGTCCTCCGGCGCCGGGCGGCCCCGTGGCGCGCGGACCCGCCGGACCGGGCTCAGGGGACCACCGAGCGCAGGTGCGCCAGGACCGCCGCACCGACCTCCTCGGGCCGCTCCTCGGCGAGGAAGTGGCCGGCGTCCAGGGCCCGGCCCGTGGCCCGTGGGAACTGCCGCCGCCACAGGGCGAGCGGGTCCTCCCGTGCGCCGACCCGGCCCTTCGAGCCCCACAGGACGAGCGCGGGGAGGTCCCGCTGCTCGTGCTCGTCCGCCTCGTCGATCTCCACGTCCGGGCCGGCGGCCGCGCGGTAGTCGCGGCACCAGGCGTCGACCACGGCGGGGTCCCGCGCCGCGTCCTCGTAGGCGGCGAGCGCGGCCGGGTCGAACGGGACCTGCGTGCCGCTGAGCCCCTGGAGCGTCCGGTGCACGAAGTAGACGGGGTCGTGGCCGATCAGGGTCTGCGGCAGGCCCTCGCCCTGGGCGAGGAAGGTCCAGTGGTAGTACTGCTGGGCCAGCCACGCGTCCATCGACCGCCACACCTCCAGGGTGGGCAGGATGTCCAGGAGCGCCACGGAGGCGACCGCGCCGGGGGCGTCGAGGGCCATCCGGTGGGCGGTCCGGGCGCCGCGGTCGTGCCCGACGACGGAGAACCGGTCGTGACCCAGCGCCCGCATGAGCTGCACCTGGTCGGCGGCCATCGCCCGGAAGGTGCGGTCCTCGCTGCTCGTGCGCGAGCGGCCGTAGCCGCGCAGGTCGGCCGCGACCACGGTGAACTCCTCGGCCAGCACGGGGGCGAGGAGGTGCCACATGGCGTGGGTCTGCGGGAAGCCGTGCAGCAGGAGCACGGGCGGGCCGTCGCCGCCCGCGCGGGCGTGGACTGTGCCGTCGGGCACGGGGACGTCGTGGGCGGTGAAGTCGGGGAACACGGTTCCTCCTGCGGGTCGGGACGGGCCGCGCGGCGCGGGGCCGGGACTGGAATGCGGGGTCCGGGGCGTTGTACGTGATGGGCTGGACCGCACACGCTCCAGACAACACCAGCGAGGAACCGGGAGAAACCCCATGAACCACGCCTCGACGCAGTTCGTCGACCCCACGGCCACGGCCGGCCACGACGCGAGCTCGCGGGAGCTCGCGGAGACAGCCGAGCGGTACACCGCGCACACGTACTCCCCCCTGGACGTCGTGGCCGCCCGGGCCCAGGGCACGACCGTCACGGACGTGGAGGGCCGCGAGTACCTCGACTTCCTCGCCGGCTACTCGGCGCTGAACTTCGGCCACGGCCACCCGGCGGTCCTGGAGGCGGCCCGGACCCAGCTGGAGCGGGTGACGCTGACCAGCCGCGCGGTCCACAACGACCAGCTCGGCCCCTTCGCCCGCGAACTGTGCGCCCTGCTCGGCCAGGACATGATGCTGCCGATGAACACCGGTGCCGAGGCCGTGGAGTCGGCGATCAAGGTCGCCCGGAAGTGGGGCTACGAGCGCAAGGGGGTGGCCCCGGGCCGGGCGCAGATCATCGTGGCGGCGGGGAACTTCCACGGCCGCACCACCACGGTCATCAGCTTCTCCGACGACGACGCGGCCCACCGCAACTACGGCCCCTACACGCCGGGCTTCGTGACCGTCCCGTTCGGGGACCTCGCCGCCCTCGAGGCGGCCGTCACCGAGGACACGGTCGCGGTGCTGCTGGAGCCGATCCAGGGCGAGGCCGGCGTGATCGTGCCGCCCCCGGGCTATCTGCAGGGCGTGCGGCGGTGCACGGCCGAGCACGGCGTCCTGCTCGTCGCGGACGAGGTCCAGTCCGGGCTGGGCCGCACCGGCCGGACGCTGGCGTGCGAGCACGAGGACGTCGAGGCCGACCTCTACGTGCTGGGCAAGGCCCTGGGCGGGGGCGTCCTGCCGGTGTCCGCAGTCGTGGGCCGCGCGGACGTCCTGTCGGTACTGCGGCCCGGCCAGCACGGCAGCACGTTCGGCGGGAACCCGCTGGCCGGCGCCGTCGGCCGCGCCGTCGTCGCCCTCCTCGCCACCGGGGAGCCGCAGGAGCGGGCGCGGGTCATGGGGGAGAAGCTGCACGCCGGGCTGGCGGAGGTGGCGCCGCTGGGCCTGGCCGAGGTGCGCGGGCGCGGGCTGTGGGCCGGGATCGACATCGATCCGCGGCTCGGCACCGGCCGGGAGTGCTGCGAGCGGCTGGTGGCCCACGGGGTCCTGGCCAAGGACACCCACGGCTCCACCATCCGGCTGAGCCCGCCGCTGGTGATCACGGACGCGGAGCTGGAGCGGGGGCTGGCCGCCCTCGCGGACGTGCTGCGGGAGATGGCGCGCCGCTGATCCGCCCCTGAGCCGCCTCAGCTCGCCCCGGCGGGCTCCTCGCCGCGGGCGAGCGCCGACTCGATGCTGCCGGCGAGCTGCGCCGGCGAGGTCTTCGGGGCGAAGCGGCGGATCACCCGCCCGTCCCGGCCCACGAGGAACTTGGTGAAGTTCCACTTGATGTCGTCGCCCATGATCCCGCCCTTCTCCTCGCGCAGCCACGACCAGAGCGGGTGGGCGTCGGGGCCGTTGACGTCGACCTTCGCGAACATGGGGAACGTGACCCCGTAGTTGCGGCTGCAGAAGTCGGCGATCTCCTCCTCGCTGCCCGGCTCCTGGTGCCCGAACTGGTCGCAGGGGAAGCCCAGGACCACGAGACCGTCCTGCTTGAAGTCCCGCCACAGCTGCTCGAGCCCCTCGTACTGCGGCGTGAACCCGCACTCGCTCGCGGTGTTGACCACGAGCACCACCTTCCCGGCGTACTCGGACAGCGCCTGCTCGCGTCCGTCGAGGGTCGTGGCGGTGAAGTCGTGCAGTGTGGTCATGGGAGCCTCCGCGGCGGTCGAGGACGACGGTCTGCTCCCATTCTGCCGCCGAGTTCCGGCTCGCGCCCGCGCGGGCGCCGAGGGCGCGGACGGCGGCCGCCC
>NZ_JBISWK010000048.1:0-28960 GCF_044462205.1 Kocuria rhizosphaericola
GGCCGGCGGCCGCCGCCTCGCGAGTCAGTGCTCCGGTCCCTTCATGCGGGCCAGGAAGCGGAAGCGGTCCCCGCGGAACACCGACCGGGTCCACTCCACGGGCGAGTCGTCCGCCGTGAACCCGAGCCGGTGGATCAGCAGCAGAGGGGCCCCCATCTCGATGCCCAGGAGCCGGACGTCGTCCGGGCCGGCGAGCCGGGTCTCCACGGTGTCCTCCGCCGCGACGATGTCGATGCCGTAGTCCTCCCGCAGCGCGGTGTACAGGGACCCGGTCCGGTCCAGGTGCTCCGCCAGGTCGGGCAGCGGCCCGGTGAGCAGGGCGACCTCGTGGGCGAGCGGCTCGCCGTTGATGAGCCGGATCCTCTCCACCCGCGCGAGCTCGGCGCCGGCGGGCACGCGCAGCCGGGCCGCGGTGTCGTCGTCGGCGGTCGCCCGGCTCACGTCGAGGACCGTGGAGGAGCTCGTGAGGCCCTGCGCGGACGCGTCGTCGCTGAACGAGGTGAGCTGGCGGACGTAGGTGAACCGCGGCGGTGCCACGAAGGTGCCCCGGCCCTGGGCCCGGCCCAGCACCCCTTCCGCCACGAGCTCGCCGATGGCCTGGCGGACCGTGGTCCGGGAGGTGGCGTACTGCTCGGCGAGCGCCCGTTCCGTGGGGATGAGCGTGCCGGGGGTCGCGTCCCGCACGAGCGTCCGGATCTGCTCCTTGAGCAGGTAGTACTTCGGGACGTTCCGCGGCTCCGCGCTCATCGGCCCAGCATATCCGCCCGGCATGTCCACCTGGCATGTCGGCCCGGCTGTCGGGGCCGCCGGGGCCAGACAGTCGGGTGTGACCGTTGACACAGAAATTGGTCTAGTCCAAGCTGGGGGAGACGAGTGCCGTGACGATCGCGAACAGCGCGGCGGAGAGAAGGGAACTGCTCATGAGTGCACGAACGAGGCGCCGGTCCCGGGCCGTGGTGCTGGGCACCGGCCTGTCGATGGCCATGGTGCTGTCCGCCTGCGGCGGCGGCGGGGGGAGCGCGAGCGGCAGCGCGGAGGGCGACGGCGTCGTCGAGGTCTGGGCCCACAGCGGCCAGGCGGCCGAGGCCGAGGCGCTCGAGGCCCTCGTGGACGAGTACAACGACTCGCAGGAGGACGTCAGCGTCGAGCTGACCCTCATCCCCGAGTCCGACTACACCAGCACCGTCCAGGCGACCTCCGCGGAGGACCTGCCCGACGTGATGGAGATGGACGCCCCGACGATGGCGTCCTTCGTCTACGACCGCAAGCTCGTGCCCCTGGACGACGTGGTGTCGCAGGAGACCCTCGACAACCGGATCGAGGGCGTGCGGGAGAGCGGCACGTACCAGGACCAGACCTACGCCGTCGGCATGTTCGACGTCGGTCTCGGGCTGTGGGGCAACCAGCAGCTCCTCGACGCCGCGGGCGTGGACGCCCCGACCACCGCCGACGAGGCGTGGACCGCGGAGGAGTTCGAGCAGAACCTGCAGAAGCTGGCGGAGGTCAGCCCCTCGGGCAACGCCATCGACCTGGGCGAGGCCAACGGCTTCGCCGCCGAGTGGGGCACCTTCACCACCACGCCGGTCCTGTGGTCCAACGGCGGCACGCTCCTCCGGGACGGCTCGGCGGAAGGGGTGCTCAACAGCGCCGAGAACGTCGAGGCCCTGGAGGAGTGGGCCTCGTGGAAGGAGCACACGGACCCGAACACCAGCGGTACCGCCTTCCCCGACGGGGACATCGCCCTGACCTGGACGGGCAACTGGATGTACCCCACGTTCAGCGAGGCCCTCGGCGAGGACCTGGTGCTGATGCCCCTGCCCGACCTCGGCAACGGCACCAAGGCCGGCCACGGCTCCTGGCAGTGGGGCGTGACGCCGGCGGCCGGCGGCGACCAGGCCGCGGCCGGCGCCTTCCTCGACTTCCTGCACTCCGACGAGAGCATCGCGAGGATGGTCGAGGCCAACGCGGCGGTGCCCGGCACCACGAGTGCCCTCGAGGGCAGCGAGCTCTACGGCGAGGGCGGCCCGCTGGAGCTGTTCGCGACGAACCTGGCCTCGGCCTGCAGTTCGGAGGAGGTCACGCAGGAGTGCATCGCGGTGGCGCGGCCCATCACCCCGGGCTACCCCACGATCACGAGCTCGTACGGCAGCGCCCTCGCGGCGATCTGGGGCGGGGCGGACCCGCAGGCGGAGCTCGACAGCGCGGCGCGGGCCATCGACGCCGACTTCGAGGACAACAACGGCTACGAGGACCAGTGACCGCCGCGGCGGGGCCGTCCAGCGGCCCCGCCGCGCACCTGCGAGGAGTGCACCATGACCACCACCCCGGGCCTCGCGGCCCCCGCGTCCGCCCCGGAGGACGTGCCCGAGGCGGAGCCCCGGAAGGGACTCCGGCGCGACAGCCTCGCCGGCCCCCTCATGGCGGGTCCCGCCGTGCTGCTGCTCGTCCTGTTCGTCGCGGTCCCGTTCCTCGCGGCCATCGGCTTCTCCTTCTACAACGTCCGGCTCGGCGACCCGCGTGATCCCACCTTCATGGGGCTGACCCAGTACGCCCGGATCTTCACCGACCCCGACGTCTCGAGCCGCTTCCTCAGCGCGCTGCTCCACAACCTGGTCTTCGCGGCCGTGGTGGTCCCGGTGCAGACCGCGCTCGCGCTCGCGCTGGCCATGCTCGTGCAGAAGAGCATCCCGGGGATCGGGGTCTTCCGGTCCGTCTACTTCCTTCCCGTCGTCTTCCCCATCGCGCTGGTGGCCCTCATCTGGCGGCTGATCCTCGCCCGCGGGGACGACGGCCTCCTCAACTCCCTGCTCGGGTTCTTCTCGGGCGGGACCTTCGGGGCCCAGGACTGGCTGGGCTCCGAGCTCACGGCGCTGGCCTCGGTCATCGTCCTGTCCATCTGGCAGGGCGTCGGCTTCCAGATGGTCATCCTGCTGGCGGCCCTGCAGCAGGTTCCCGCCGACCTCTACGAGGCGGCCCGCCTCGACCGGGCCAACGCGTGGCATCGCTTCGTGCACGTCACCCTGCCCGGGATCAACACCACCCTGGTCTTCGTGGCCCTGTACACGATGATCCTGTCGCTGCGCGTGTTCGACCAGATCTACGTGCTGGCGCGCTCCGGCGGCGGGCTCAACGAGGACGCCACCCGCACCGTGATGTACGAGGCCGTGACGTCCGCCTTCGACGAGAACAACATCGGGCGCGCGAGCGCCATCTCCGTGGTGTTCTTCGTGATCGTGGTGGTCCTGTCCCTCATCCAGCGCCGCGCCACCCGCGAACGTGAGGACTGACATGACGCCGACCGCTTCCACCGCCCCCACCGGCCGCCGCCGGCGCAGGACGGACCTGCCCCGCTACGCGGTGCTCGTCGTCACGAGCGTCCTGTTCTTCGCCCCCGTCGCCTACATGGCAGCCGCCTCCCTGGCCCCCGCCTCCCGCACGCTCGCCGGCTTCGAGGTCTTCGACCCGCGCGAGTGGGGGCTGCACAACTACACCGGGGTGGCCTCGAGCCTGTCCTCGGACAGCACCGGTCACCTGTGGCGGTTCTTCTTCGTCTCCTTCACCGTCACGGTCTCCGTGGTGGGGCTCGGCCTGGTCGTGAACTCGATGGCGGCCTTCGCCCTGTCGCGGCTGACCTGGCGAGGCAGGAACCTGGTGCTCCTGGGCATCCTGATGCTGCTCATCGTCCCGTTCGAGGCCGTGGCCGTGCCCATGTTCTACCTCTACAACGACGCCCGGAACACGCTGTGGATCCAGATCGCGCCCTTCATCGGCAACGCCCTGTCGATCTTCCTCTTCTACTCGTTCTTCTCCGGCATCCCCCGCAGCATCGACGAGGCCGCCCGGATGGACGGTGCCGGGCCGCTGCGGGTGTTCTGGCAGATCATCGCGCCCATGAGCAAGCCCGCCTACGCATCGGTGGCGGTGCTGACCTTCCTGACGCAGTGGGGTGCGTTCCTGTGGCCGGTCCTGATGATCTCCGAGCCGAACCTGCGCCCCCTGCCCCTCCAGATCAGCGTCTTCGCGGGCCAGCTCCCCCCGGCGTGGGGGGAGGTCATGGCCTTCGGGGTGCTGCTGGTCGTCCCCGTGATCGTCGTGTTCCTCGTCTTCCAGCGCTGGTTCATCGAGGGCGTGGCGAGTTCGGCCGTCAAGGGCTGACCCGGCCCGCCCCGGCACCGCCCGTCTCTCTCCCCGTCGTCCGGAAGGACCCTCCATGGAAGTGCTCGTCCTGCCCACGGCCCACGACGTCGACGCGCGCGCGGCCGACGTCGTCGCCGACCAGGTCTCGCGCCGCCCGGACACCGTGCTCGGAGTGGCCACGGGCTCGTCCCCCCTGGGGACCTACCGGGAGCTCGCCCACCGGCAGGCCCACGGCCTGCTGGACCTCACGCGGCTGACCTGCTTCGCCCTCGACGAGTACGTCGGACTGCCCGCAGGGCACCCGGCCGGCTACGCCGCGGTCCTGGAGCGCGAGCTAGCCCTGCCCTTCGGGCTGCCGCCCTCCCGGGTGCGGGTGCCGGACGGCTCCCGCGGCGACCTCGAGGCGGCCTGCCGCGACCACGAGGAGGCGGTCGCCCGCGCCGGCGGCATCGACCTCCAGATTCTCGGGATCGGCGCCAACGGCCACATCGGCTTCAACGAGCCGGGATCCTCGCTGTCCTCGCGCACCCGGATCAAGGCGTTGTCCGCGCGGACCCGTGCCGACAACGCCCGGTTCTTCGACGACCCCGACGACGTCCCCACCCACTGCGTCACCCAGGGGCTGGGCACGATCCTCGACGCCCGCCGGGTGCTCCTGGTCGTCCAGGGGGAGCGCAAGGCGGCCGCCGTGGCCGCCGCCGTGGAGGGGCCCGTGTCCGCGATGTGCCCGGCGTCCGTCCTGCAGTTCCACCGGGCGGTCACGGTCGTGGCGGACGAGGCGGCGGCGAGCCGGCTCGCCCTGACCGACTACTACCGGTTCGTGGCCGAGGCCGGGCACCGGCTGCCCCGGGAGGAGGAATGACGTTGCGCCTCGCGGACCACTGGGTCTGGGACAGCTGGCTGGCCGACGACGGACAGGGCTACCACCTCTTCTTCCTGCGGGCCAGCCGCGCCCTGCGGGACCCCGAGAAGCGCCACCGCCGGGCCTCGATCGGGCACGCGGTCTCCCCCGACCTCGAGACCTGGACCCTGCTGCCGGACGCGCTCGTGGCCGGCGAGGAACCGTCCTGGGACGACATGGCCACCTGGACGGGCAGCACCGTGCGGGGCCACGACGGCCGGTGGCGCCTCTTCTACACCGGCATCAGCCGCGCCGAGGACGGCCTGCGCCAGCGCATCGGCTCGGCCGTCTCGGACGACCTGATCACGTGGGAACGCACCGGAACGGGCCCGCTCGAGGCGGACCCCCGCTGGTACGAGAAGCTGGGGGAGGGCACCTGGCCGGACGAGGCGTGGCGGGACCCCTTCGTCTTCTACGACGACGGCTCCCGGCAGTGGCAGATGCTCGTCACGGCACGCGCCGCCACCGGAGACCCGGACGCCCGCGGCGTGGTCGGCCACGCCGTGAGCGACGACCTGGAGCACTGGACCGTCCGGCCCCCGCTGACCGCGCCCGCCGGTTTCGGCGAGATGGAGGTCGTCCAGTCACAGGACGTGGACGGCACCGGGGTGCTGATCTTCTCCTGCCTCCCGGGACTGGCCCCCGGCATCCCGTTCTCGGAGGCCAGCACCGGGACCTGGATCGCCCCCGGCGCGGGCCGGCTCGGGCCGTGGGCGCTCGAGCGCAGCTCCAGCTTCTTCGTGCCCGGCGTCTACGCCGCCCAGCTGTTCCGCAAGCGCGACGGCCAGTGGGTCGTCTTCGGCTTCCAGAACAGCGTGGACGGGAGCTTCGTCGGCGAGATCGCGAGCCCGGTCCCCCTGACCGACCTCCTGACGGAGGGCCGGCTCTTCCCCGACCAGGACCGACCACCCACCCCTGCCCCCACCCCCAGCACAAGGAGCACCTCATGATGAAGAACCTGATGGCCGCGGGCTCCGCGGCCGCCCTGCTCGTGACCACCGGCGTGCTCGCCGCGGCCCCCGCCGCGGCGGTCCCGGACCGCACCACGGACCTCCGCGTCATGTCCTTCAACATCCACCACGGCGCGGACGGCGGCGACGTGCTGGACCTCGAGCGCACCGCCGCCGTGATCGAGGCGTCGGGCGCGGAGGTGATCGGCCTCCAGGAGGTCGACGACGCCTGGTCCGCACGCAGCGACTTCGAGGACCAGGCCGCCCGTCTCGCGGAGCTCCTGGACATGCACTACGTGTACGGCGCGAACCTGGACGTGGCCCCCGCCGAGGGCCGGACCGGGAACAGCCGGTACGGCAACGCGATCCTCAGCGAGCACCCGATCATCGACTCCGAGAACCATCTGCTGACCAGCCTCGCGTACGCGGAGCGGCCCACCGAGCAGCGCGGTCTGCTGGAGGCGGTGATCAACGTGAAGGGTCACCACGTCGGGTTCTACAGCACCCACCTCGACCACCAGCGCGTCGAGCAGCGCGAGCTGCAGGCCCGGGAGATCGTGGAGATCACCGGCGAGAGCCGGCGCCCGGCGGTGGTCGTCGGGGATCTCAACGCCGAGCCCGGCGCCCCGGAGCTGCAGGACCTCCTCTCGGTGTTCACGGACACCTTCGCGGCCCTGGACCAGGACGACGCGTACACCTTCGCCCCGGACGGTGCCCCGGTCGAGGACGCGAGCCTGCGCATCGACTACGTGCTCGTGACCGAGGGCGTGCGGCCGCAGGCCGCGCACGTGGTGCGCACGTCCGCGTCGGACCACCTGCCGATCGTCGCCGACCTCGAGATCCCCCGGTCCCCCAACGGGCTGGTCCGGTAGGTCCCGTCCCGGTCCGACGCCCCGCACGACCAGCAAGGAGGTGAGGCCCTTGGGCTCCGAGAAATCCCCGCGCAGGACGGTCCTCTCGGGCCGCGTGCACACCGGCTACGCCGAGCACCGGGACGGTCTGGTGGTCGTGGAGGGCGATCGCGTCCTCCACGCCGGACCGCGCTCCGGGTATCCCGGCGGCGACCCGGTGGAGCACCACGTCCTGGCGCCCGGACAGACAGTCCTGCCGGGGCTCGTGGACGTGCACTGCCACGGCGGCTTCGGAGCGGACTTCTCCTCCTCGGAGGAAGGGCCGGTGCGTGCCACCCTCGACGCCTTCCACCGCCAGGGCACGACGACGCTCGTGGCCAGCCTGGTCACCGCCGCGCGGGAGGACCTGCTGGCCGCCGAACCGCTGCTGGCGGCGCTCACCGAGGAGGGGCTGGTCGCCGGGATCCACCTGGAGGGCCCGTTCCTGTCCACGGCCCGGTGCGGGGCGCAGGATCCCGCGTGGATGCGGGAGCCGGACCTCGGACTGGCCTCCGACCTCATCGCCGCCGCGGCGGGGACGCTCCGGACCATGACCTTCGCCCCGGAGCTGTCCGGGTCCGGGGAGCTGGCCGAGCTGCTCGTCGCCCACGGTGTGGTCCCCTCGCTCGGGCACACCGACGCGGACACCGCGACGGTCGACACCGCGCTGCGCCGGCTGCAGGCGCTGCTCCGCCACGCCGCCGCGGACGGTGCTCCCCGGTTGCCCACGGTGACGCACCTGTTCAACGCGATGCCCGCCATCCACCACCGCTCGCCCGGGCCGGTGCCGGCCTGCCTGCGCGCTGCGGCGCAGGGCCGAGCCGTCGTCGAGCTCATCGCGGACGGCACGCACCTGGACCCCGGCATCGTGCTGTGGGCGTTCGAGCTGGCGGGTGCGGACAGCATCGCGCTGGTCACCGACGGGATGGCCGCCACCGGGCTGTCGGACGGCACCTACACGCTGGGTGCGGCGGAGGTGCGGGTGCAGGACGGGGTGGCCTCGCTGGTCTCCAACGGCTCGATCGCGGGAGGCACGGCCACGATGCTGGAGGTCCTGCGCCGGACCGTCGCGGCGGGCGTCCCCATCGGCGACGCGCTGCACTCGGCCACCGTGGTCCCGGCCCGTGTCCTGGGCCTGGAAGGAGAGGTCGGGAGCCTGACGACCGGGGCGCTCGCGGATCTCCTCGTCGTGGGGGAGGATCTCGAACTGGGCGCCGTGATGCGGCGGGGCGAGTGGATCTCCGGTGTCCCGCCCGGCTGACGCCGGCCCCGGCCCGGGCCCCGGCCGGTCTCCGCGACCCCGTTCCCGTTGCACCGACCACCGGAGCTCGACGCGGCGGCGTGGCCGACGGCTGCCACCTCGGGACAGGTGCGGGGCGCGGGTGGGTAACGATCCCCGGGGTCTCCCAGCGGGGCGCTGGGGGCGCGGCGTAACCTGACCCTGTCGGAAGGAGCCCGTCATGACACAGCGCAACGAAGCGTGGCCCGCCGGAACGCCCTGCTGGGCCGATCTCACCGCGTCCGATCCCGGCCGCACGCAGGAGTTCTACCGCCGGGTGCTCGGGTGGGAGTACGGCAGCCCGGACCCCGAGCGCGGCGGCTACTGCAACGCCCTGGTCGGCGGCGCCCCCGTGGCGGGGCTCTCCCCGGCGGCCCCGGACCTGACGGGCGTCCCGCACGTGTGGCAGGTGTACCTCGCCTCGACCCGGATCGACCTCTGCGCCGAGCGGGTCCGCGCCGCCGGCGGCACGCAGCTGATGGAGCCCGTGGAGGTGGGCCGGTCCGGCCGGATGGGCGTCTGGCAGGACCCCACCGGGGCGTCCTTCGGGATGTGGCAGGCCGGGGAGCACATCGGGTTCGCGGCGGTCGACGTGCCCGGGAGCGTGGCCTGGTGCGACCTCATGACCCCCGACCACCACACCGCCCGCGACTTCTACGCCCAGGTCTTCGGCTACCACTACGAGGACATCGGCGAGGAGGGCGTCTCCTACGCCACGTTCACGGTGCCGCACGGGGAGCGCCCGGCCGGCGGGATCGGCGGGACCGACCCCGGAGCGGAGAACGCCCCCGCGGTGTGGTCCGTCTGCTTCCAGGTCGACGACGTCGACGCCGCCGTCCAGCGCGTGCGCGAGGCCGGCGGGTCGGTCATGGAGGACCCGTTCGACTTCGCGTACGGGCGGCTGGCGGTTGTGGCCGGCCCGGACCGGGAGTCCTTCGCGATCATGACGCCCGGGGAGCCGATGTAGTCCGCCGGCGTGCCCCGAGCCGTGTCCTGCGGGGCCGTCGCGGTGCGTCCGCGAGCGGTCCGTGACCGGGGTCACCCGGCGGTAGCATGGTGACCCAGCGACCATCCACCGCAGTCTCCACCACCTCCACAGAGATCGGAGCGACATGAACTCCATCGTCCTCGCCGTGGTCGGTGTGGCCATGATGATCCTCGGGTACCTCCTGTACTCGAAGTACCTGGCCCGCCGGATCTACAAGCTCCAGGACTCCTTCGTCACCCCCGCCCACGAGCTGGGCGACGGAGTGGACTACGTGCCCACCAACAAGTACGTGCTGTGGGGCCACCACTTCACCTCCGTGGCCGGCGCGGCGCCCATCGTGGGACCCGCGATCGCCGTCATCTGGGGCTGGGTGCCCGCCTTCCTGTGGGTGACCATCGGCACCGTCTTCTTCGCCGGCATCCACGACCTCGGCGCACTGTGGGCCTCCAACCGGCACAAGGGCAAGTCCATCGGGTCCCTGTCCGGGCAGTACATCGGCCACCGCGGCCGGAACCTGTTCCTGGTCGTGATCTTCCTGGTGCTGCTCATGGTCAACGCCGCGTTCGCCGTGGTCATCGCCGGCCTGCTCGTCGGCACGCCCACGGCGGTGATCCCCACGTGGGGCGCCATCGCCGTCGCCCTGCTCATCGGGCAGGCCATCTACCGGTTCAAGTGGAACCTCGCGGTCGTGTCCGTCGTCGGCGTCGTGGCCCTCTACTCCCTGATCCTCATCGGCGACCGGTTCCCGGTGGTGCTGCCGGAGACGATCCTCGGGCTGTCGGCCACCGCGTTCTGGATCGTGGTCCTGTTCCTCTACGCCGGCGTGGCCTCGGTGCTGCCCGTGTGGATGCTGCTCCAGCCCCGCGACTACATCAACGGCCTCCAGCTGTTCATCGCCCTGGGCATCCTCTACGGCTCCGTCCTGATCTCCGCCCCGACCGTGGTGGCCCCCGCGTTCAACGACTCGCTCCCGGAGGGCACGCCCAGCCTGGTGCCGCTGCTGTTCGTGACCATCGCGTGCGGTGCGATCTCCGGGTTCCACGGGATCGTGGCCTCCGGCACGTCCTCCAAGCAGCTGGACAAGGAGACCGACGCCCGCTTCGTCGGCTACTTCGGGGCGGTCGGCGAGGGGCTCCTCGCGCTGGGCGCGATCATCGCGACCACCGCCGGGTTCCGGACCATCGCCGACTGGGAGGCCGTCTACACCGCGTTCGGCCAGGGCGGCGTGGCCGCCTTCGTGCAGGGCGGCGGCGCCATCGTCAACCAGGGCCTGGGCATCCCCGCCGGGCTCAGCGCCACCATCCTGGCCACCATGGCCGTCCTGTTCGCGGCCACCACCATGGACACCGGCATCCGTCTGCAGCGGTTCGTGGTGCAGGAGGCCGGCCACATCCTGGGACTGAACGTCGGCAAGGCGCTGGCCACCGTCATCGTCCTCGCCGTGGCCATGGGCCTCACCTTCGGCGCCGGCGCGGACGGTTCGGGCGGCCTGCTGATCTGGCCGCTGTTCGGCACCACCAACCAGCTGCTGGCCGGTCTCACGCTGTCGATGATCGCGGTGATCCTGCTGCGCAAGGGCCGTCCGGTGCTCCCGGTGCTCGTCCCGCTCGTGTTCCTGCTGGTGATGTCGGTCTACGCCCTCATCGTCCAGATGGGGCAGTTCTACGCCACCGAGAACTGGTTCCTGCTCGTGCTCGACGTCATCATCCTCATCGCCGCGGTGTGGGTCATCTTCGAGTCCGTGATCGCGATGACGCACGCGAAGAAGAACCCGCCCGAGCTCGACGAGGAGCGCGTGAGCACCTCGGCCGGGGAGGCCCGCGAGCTGTGACCCGGTGAGCGTCCTGAACCGGTTGCGCACCGTGCAGGCCCGCCTCGGGGCGGGCCTGCACGAGTTCTACGTGGCCCCCTACCGGCGCACCTTCGCCCGCGCCCAGCGCGACGAGGAGGACCTGTTCATGATGCTGGTCCTCTCCGAGGCCCTGGGCGTGCCCAACCCCGCCAGCTACTACACCGTGGAGCTGCTGCCCGTGGTCTACGACCGGTTCCACGACTGGCACCGGCGGATGGGCATGGAGCGCTCACCCCTGGAGCACATCTCATGCTGCTAGAGCTCGCCGCCGCCCGCCGGGTCCTGTTCGTCGGCGGCAAGGGCGGCGTCGGCAAGACCGCCGTCGCCTCCGCCACGGCCCTCGCCCAGGCCCGCGCCGGCCGCCGGGTGCTGGTCGTCTCCACCGACCCCGCCCACAACCTCGGGCACCTGTGGGAGCGCCCGGTGGGGGACCGGGTCACCCCGCTCGCCCGGGACCTGGGCGGCTCCGGACTCCTCGACGGCCTCGAGGTGGACCCGGTGGCCACGACCGACGCCCACCTCGCCGCCGTGGGCGCCACGATCCGCCGGCTCATGCCTGAGCACCTCGCCGCCGAGGTCGACAAGCACATGGAGCTCGCCCGCGACTCGCCGGGCACCCACGAGTCGGCGGTGCTCGAGCGGATCGCCGAGCTCGTGGACACGGGCCTGGACGACTACGACCTCATCGTCTTCGACACCGCGCCGTCCGGGCACACCGCCCGGCTCATGGCCCTGCCCGAGATCATGTCCGCCTGGACCGAGGGGCTGCTGCGGCGCCGCGGCAAGGCGGAGAAGTTCGGCGCCGCCCTGCGGGGTCTCGAGGACCGGGACGCCGCGAGCGAGAGCATCGTGGGCACCGGACGGCCCCGGGACCCCCGCGAGGAGCGGGACCTCGAGATCCGGCGGATCCTGCTGCGCCGCCGCGAGCGCTTCGAGGCCCTGCGCGAGGTGCTGGTGGACGCCGAGCGCTGCAGCTTCGTCATCGTCCTCGCGGCCGAGCGGCTGCCCGTCCTCGAGACCGTCGAGCTGCACGAGCAGCTGGTCCGCGCCGGCGTGCACGTGGGGGCCCTCGTGATCAACAAGCGCTCCCCGGCGGACGCCGGGGACTTCCTCGCCGAGCGCCGCGCGCTGGAGGAGGTGCACGTCGCCACCCTGCGCGAGGCCCTCCCGGACGTCCCGCTGCTGCAGGTCCCGCTGCTGCCGGGGGACGTCGTGGGCCAGGAGGCGATCGAGCGGTTCGGGGCCGCGCTCGCCCAGGCGGATCTCAGGGCCACGTGACACCCTGACGCGCATGACCTCCACCGCGGACCGTCCGGACGCCGCACGACCACGAGTCCCCGCCGATCTCGGGCCGTGGATCCTCGCCGGCGTCGCAGCGACCGCCCTCGCCGTGGGCCTGGCCGAGCTGCTCGCCTGGGTGACCGGGCCGGTGGGCGCGCCGCTCACGGCGGTGGGCGGGGTGATCGTGGACGTGGTGCCGGCCCCGGTCAAGGACGCGGCGATCGCCCTGTTCGGCACCGCGGACAAGCTGGTGCTGCTGCTGGTCATGGCCGCCGGGCTCGTGGCGGTCGGCACCGGCATCGGGGCGGCTCAGCGCGCCAACCCTCCGATGGGCGTGGTGCTGCTCGGCGTGCTGGGGCTCCTCGGGCTGCTGGCGGTGCTGACGCGGGCGGGGCCGTCCGTGGCGGACGCGGTCCCCGTCGTCGTCGGGACGGGCGCCGGGGCGCTCTTCCTGACGGTGCTCACCCGCCGCACCGGTCCCTCCGCGCGGCCCGCGGCAGAGCTCGACCGCCGCGGCTTCGTCCGGCTCTCCGCGGCCGCGGCCGTGCTGGGCGCCGCCGCCGGCGTCGCGGGACGCTGGGCCTCCTCCGCGGCCGCGCGGGTTCCCGCGGCGCGCGACATGCTCCGGATCCCGCCGCCCGCGGTGCGCGACCCGATCCCCGCGGGCGCCGACCTCGGCATCGAGGGCGTGGAGCCCTGGCTCACCCCCGCCGACGACTTCTACCGCATCGACACCGCGCTGAGCGTTCCCCGCATCGACGTGGCGGACTGGCGGCTGCGGATCCACGGGATGGTGGACCGCGAGATCGAGCTGAGCTTCGAGGAGCTCGTCGCGCGTCCGCTCGCCGAGCACGTGGTGACGCTGGCCTGCGTGTCCAACCCCGTGGGCGGGGACCTCGTGGGCAACGCCGTGTGGACGGGGGTGCCCGTGCGGGACCTGCTCGCCGAGGCCGGTGTGCAGGCGGACGCGGACATGGTGCTCTCGACCTCCGAGGACGGGTTCACCGCCGGGACCCCCCTCGACGCGCTGCTGGACCCGGGCCGAGACTCCCTGGTGGCGGTGACCATGAACGGGGAGCCGCTGCCGTTCGAGCACGGCTACCCGGTGCGCATGGTGGTGTCCGGACTCTACGGCTATGTCTCCGCCACCAAGTGGCTGGTGGACCTGGAGGTCACCCGTTTCGACCGCGACGAGGGCTACTGGACCCCGCGCGGATGGTCGGCGCTCGGGCCGATCAAGACCGCGTCCCGGATCGAGGTGCCGCGCGCCGGGGACCGGGTGGACGCCGGGGAGGTGGTGATCGCGGGCACCGCCTGGGCCCAGGACACCGGGATCGCCGCGGTGCAGGTCAGCGTGGACGGGGGGCCGTGGCAGGAGGCCGACCTGGGCGAGGTGCCCTCCGACGACACGTGGCGGCAGTGGGTGCTGCGTCCGGAGCTCACCGGCGGTCAGCACACCGCGCGGGTGCGGGCCGTCGACCGGGACGGGACCGTCCAGACGGCCGAGGAGGCCCCGCCCGCCCCGGACGGCGCCTCCGGGTGGCACGAGCGGACGTTCACGGTGGCCTGACCGGCCCCTCCGCGACGCCCCCACCGGCCTCCCTGCGCCGAACTCACCGGTTCCGCCCGAGACCGCGGCACTTGTGCTCCGGCCTCGGGCGGAACCGGTGAGTTCGCGGGTGGGGGCCGGGCGGGGCCTGTCATGATGGGGCGGGACGAGCGACGGGCAGGACGGGAGGCAGCACACGGTGACGCTGGTGGACAACGTGGTGTACGTGGAGGGCCGGCGCGCGTCGACCCCGGAGGACCTGGACGAGACCTACGCAGTGATGCGCGGGCACGGCGGGATGGCCTGGATCGGCCTCTACCGCCCCGAGCCGCCCGAGGTGCAGTCCGTGGCCGCGGAGTTCCGGCTGCACGACCTCGCGGTGGAGGACGCCCTGAAGGGCCACCAGCGCGCCAAGCTGGAGCGCTTCGGGGACACGCTCTTCGTGGTGCTGCGCCCGGCCCGCTACCTGGACGACGTCGAGAAGGTCGAGTTCGGGGAGCTGCACGTGTTCGTGGGCCGCGACTTCGTGGTGACGGTCCGCCACGCCGAGTCCCCCGACCTTGCTGCCGTCCGGCGCCGGCTGGAGGCCGCGCCGGAGCTGCTGGGAGCGGGCCCGCAGGCGGTGCTGTACGGGATCCTTGACGAGGTGGTCGACGGCTACGCCCCCGTGGTCGCCGGTCTCGAGAACGACATCGACGAGATCGAGGACCAGATCTTCGGCGCGGACCGGGACGTCTCCCGCCGCGTCTACGAGCTCTCCCGGGAGGTCATCGAGTTCCAGCGCGCCGTCCACCCGCTGGTGGCCATGCTGGAGGCCCTGCAGCTCGGGGCGGAGAAGTACGGGCTCGGCCTCGAGCTGCAGCAGCGGCTGCGGGACGTGCAGGACCACGCCATCCGGGTGGGCGAGCGCGCCGACGCGTTCCGCCTGCTCCTGCAGAACGCGCTCACGGTGCACGCGACCCTGGTGGGCCAGCGGCAGAACGACGAGATGCAGCGGCTCACCGAGTCCGCCCTGGCGCAGAGCGAGGAGGTCAAGCGGATCTCCTCCTGGGCCGCGATCCTCTTCGCCCCGACCCTGGTGGGCACGGTGTACGGGATGAACTTCGAGCACATGCCCGAGCTCGCGTGGCCGCTGGGCTACCCGCTCGCGCTGCTGGCCATGCTGGGCATGGGCGTGGCCCTCTACGGGGTGTTCAAGTGGAAGCGGTGGCTCTGAGCGGAGCCGGAGGACCGACCCGTCGGGCCGCTCAGATGCTGTTGCGCATCGCGCGGATCCCCACGGTCAGTCCCAGGGCCGCCAGCACGACCGCCGCGACGGCACCGGCCACCACCGCCGGATCGCCGAACTGGCCGTTGAACAGGGCCCGCTCCGCGTCGACCATGTAGGTGAGCGGGTTGAACCGCGAGAGCACCTGCATCCACCCCGGACCGGCCTCGAGCGGCAGGAGCATCCCGGACAGCAGCATGAGCGGGAACAGCAGCCCCTGCTGCACGGTCCAGAACATCCAGTCCCGGTTCCGGGAGACGATGGCCAGGGCGTAGCTCAGCGCCCCCAGCCCGACCCCGAAGACCGCGAGGATCGCCAGGCCCACCACCATGCCGGGCAGGGACGGGCGGAAGCCGAAGAACGCGGCCACCCCGGAGATCACCAGAGCCTGCAGGACCAGCGGCACCATCTCTTTGCACGCGCGTCCCACCATGAGCGCCGATCGGGTCACCGGGGCCACGAGCATCCGCTCGTGCGCCCCGGACTGGATCTCGAACAGCAGGTTCGAGCCGGTCATCGCGGTGCCGAACAGCGCGATCATCACCACGATGCCGGGCACGAACCACTGGAACGCCTGGTCGAGGGGCAGCCCGGTCATCCCGCCGAGGAGCGGGCCGAAGAAGGCGAGGAACATCAGGGGCTGCATGAGCGAGAACACGAGGCTGAAGGGGTCCCGGATCACGGGCCGCAGCTCGCGGACGAAGACGCTGACGGAGTCGTGGAGGATCCCCGCCGGGCGGGCCCGCTCGGTGCCGTCGCCCGTGGTGCCGTCGGGCGACTCGCCGGTGGTCGGGACGGTGGTCATCGGGGTGCTCCCACGCTCGTGGCCTCGGGGGACGGGCCGCTCTCGGGCGCGTCCGTCCGCTCCTCGCGCAGGCTCCGGCCGGTGAGCCGGAGGAAGACGTCGTCGAGGGTCGGACGGTCGAGCTCGGCGGTCCGCACCGGGTGGCCGTCCCGGTCGAGCTCGCGCAGCAGGGCGGGCAGGACGCGCTCGCCGTGGTCGACCGCGACGACGACGCGCGTGCCCGCACCGGCCGGGTCGGCCTCCGGCTCGGTCTCGCCGGCCCCCGCGGCGGCGGCCGCGCTCCGGACGGCGGCCACGGCGGCGGCCGGGGCGGCGTCCAGGGTGAGGGCGATCCGGTCGCCGGCCAAGTCCGTCTTGAGCCGTGACGCGGTGTCGTCGGCGATGATCCGTCCCCGGTCCACGACCATGACCCGCTCGGCGAACTGGTCCGCCTCGTCGAGGTAGTGGGTGGTGAGGAACAGGGTGGTGCCGTAGCGCCGGCGCAGCCCGAGGATGTGCTCCCACAGGTGCGCACGGGACTGCGGGTCCAGCCCGGTGGTGGGCTCGTCGAGGAAGAGCAGCCGGGGCCCAGGGATCAGGCCGAGGGCGATGTCCACGCGGCGGCGCTGACCGCCGGAGAGCTTCATCGTGGGCCGGCGGACGAGGTCGCCGAGACCGAGGGCCTCCACGAGCTCGTCCACGCGGCGCCGGGTCTCCGCGCGGCCCAGTCCGTACAGTGCGCCCTGGCTGAGCAGTTCGTCGCGGACGCGCTGGTACTGCCCGGCCCCGTTCTTCTGCCCGATGTATCCGATCCGGGCGCGCACCTCGGCCGGCTGCCGGGCCACGTCGAACCCGCACACGGTGGCGGTGCCGCCCGTGGGCCGCAGCAACGTGGTGAGCATGCGCAGCGACGTGGACTTGCCCGCGCCGTTGGGCCCGAGGAACGCGGTCAGCGTGCCCGGCGCCACGTCCATGGTCAGGTCGCTCACCGCCTCGACGGTCCGGCCGCCTGGTCCGCGGAAGCTCTTGCTCAGCCCGTGCGCGCTGATGATGGGTGGGGTGCTCATGGGTCAACGGTAGAGCGCATTCAGGTCGTCGGCAGTCCGCATCGGGGTGTGGATCGCGTGACTTGCCGGATCCAGGGTCGCGGACACCGCCGGGCCCACCCGGCCGCCCGCGGCGCGCCCGGCCCCCCGTGCGCCGGGCGCGGGGCGGAGGGAGCCGGACCTTAGAGTCGTGGGCGTGACCGTCCCCACCGCCCTCGACCCCGCGCGGGTCCGGCGCGCCCGCATCGCGGTGTCCGCGTTCTTCCTCACCAACGGCGCCCTCTACGCCAACCTGCTGCCGCGCCTGCCGGAGGTCAAGGACGCGTTCGGGCTCTCCAACACCCTCTACGGACTGGTGGTCGTGGCCTTCCCGCTCGGGGCGATCCTCGTGGGCGCCCTCCCCGCCCGGGCGATCCGCCGGTTCGGCTCCGGCCGGGTGGCGGCACTCGGGACCGTCCTGCTCTCCGTGTGCCTCGCGGGCGCCGGAGCAGGGGCGGGGCCGGGCGCCGGCACGGGCCTGGGCGTGGGGGTGTTCCTCGCCGCGATGTTCCTGGGCGGTGCGCTGGACGCCCACGTGGACACCGCCCAGAACGCCCAGGGGATGGAGGTCCAGCGCGCCCGCGGCCGCTCCGTGATCAACTCCCTGCACGCCCTGTGGAGCCTGGGCGCCGTGGTCGGCGGGCTCATGGGCACTGCGGCGCTCGCCCTCGGCGTGCCGCTCGGATGGCATCTGCCGGCGAGCGGACTCGTGTGGAGCGCGGTCGCCCTCGTGGCGCTTCGCTCCGCGCTGAGCCCGGCGGAGGGCCGGGGCCTGCGCACGGTCGGCCCGGACGACCCGCTGCCGGACGGCCCGCTGCCGGACGGCACGACGACGACGGTCCCCGCCGCCCCGGGCTCCCGGCCCGGCCCGCGGTCCGGGCGCGGCGGGACGGGTCAGCGGTCGGCGCGGCGCATCGTCGTCGTCAGCCTCCTGCCCGTGGCCATGATCGCGATGGCCGGTGTCATGGTCGAGGACGCCGGGCAGAACTGGTCGGCGGTGTACCTCGGCACCGCGCTCGGCGCTCCGCCGGCCGCCGCGGGGCTCGGGCTCGTGGCGCTCATGGCGGCGCAGTTCGTGGGCCGGATGCTCGGCGACCCCATGACCGACCGCTGGGGCCGTGCCGCGGTGGTCCGCGCCGGCGCCGCCCTGAGCGCGGCCGGGATGCTGCTCGTGGTCCTCGCCCCGGTGCCGGCCGTGGCCGTCGCGGGCTTCGCGCTGGCCGGCTTCGGCTGCGCCACGCTCGTGCCCGCGGCCTTCCACGCCGCCGACGACATCCCCGGGCTGCGGACCGGGACGGGCCTGGCCATGGTCAGCTGGCTGATGCGCATCAGCTTCCTGAGCCTGTCCCCGGTCATCGGGGTGCTCTCCGACGCCGTGGGGCTGCGGGCTGCGCTGGTCGTGGTCCCCGGCTTCGCGCTCGTCGCGGCCCTGATGGCCGGCGTCCTGCGCGAGCGCCGGACGCCCTGACCCGGAGACCCGGCGCCCCACTCCGCCGAGCACCCAGCCCTGGCTCGGATCCCCAGGGTCGTTCGTGGGGATCCGGCGCAGCACCGGGGGCTCGGCGCTCGGGGTGGGCGGTCCGGGGCTATCCTGGAGCCACCATGTTCCACCACTTCTTCCTCTGACGGGCCCCGGATCCCGCCGCGCAGCACATCCGCCGCGGCGGGTCGTCCTTCTGCCCACCCGTCCCCTCGCCAGGAGCCCCGGCCGTGCGCCGCGTGCCGCTCCGCACCCCGGAGGAAGCATGTCCACCGTTCCCGTCCACCGTCCCGCCGTGCCCGCGGGCGAGCACGCCCAGCTGACCGCCACCGGGATCCGACTGGTCCGCGGCTCCCGCACCGTCCTCGACGGGCTCGACCTCACGATCACCCCCACCACCCGCCTCGGAGTGGTCGGGGAGAACGGCCGCGGCAAGACCTCGCTGCTGGAGGTGCTCTCCGGCGGCCTCCTGCCGGACGCGGGCACCGTCCGCCGCACCGGCACGCTCGCCGTGGTCGACCAGGAGCTTCCCGTGCCTCCCGAGGGCACCGTGGGAGACCTCCTGGACCTCGAGCTCACCGCCGAGCACACCGCGGTGGCGCAGGTCGAGGCCGCGGCCCGCGCCCTCGCCGCGGGCGGGCCGGGCGCGGCGGAGGAGTACGCGCAGGCGCTGGCGGTCGCCCAGGCGCTCGACGCCTGGGACGCCGACCGGCGGGTGGACCTGGCCCTGCAGGCCCTGCACGCCGTGACCGACCGCTCTCGGGTGCTCGCGACGCTCTCGGTCGGCCAGCGCTACCGGGTGCGCCTGGCCTGCCTGCTGGGGACCGTCCACGACCTCCTCCTGCTGGACGAGCCCACCAACCACCTCGACGCCGCGGGGCTGGCCCACCTGGGCGCGGCGCTGCGCGAGTTCCGCGGCGGCGTGGTCCTGGTCAGCCACGACCGGCGGCTGCTGGGCCAGGTCGTCGACACCGTCCTGGACCTGGACCCCAGCCGGGACGGCCGCCCGCGGTGGTACGGCGGCGGGGTGGCGGGCTGGCGTGCCGGCCGGACCGCCGAGCGCTCCCGGTGGATCCACGACCACCGGGAGCAGCAGGCCGAGCACGTCCGGCTGGCCGGGGACCTCCGGCGCGCGCGCTCCCGCCTGGTCGACGGATGGCGGCCGGACAAGGGCACCGGCAAGCACACCCGCGCCACCCGCGCGCCGGGGCTCGTCCGGTCGGTGCACCGCCGGCAGGAGGACCTCGACCGGCACCGCGTGGACGTCCCCGAGCCCCCGCTGGTGCTCGCGGTGCCGGAGCTGCCGGTGCTGCCCGGCGTCGAACTGGTGCGCGCCGAGGGCGTCACGGTGCAGGACCGGCTGCTCCGGCCCGTCGACGTGGTGCTGGAGTCGGGGGACCGGCTGGTGGTCGGAGGGCCCAACGGGGCGGGCAAGTCCACCCTGCTGCAGGTGCTCGCCGGCGCGCTGGCCCCCGACACGGGGCGGCGCACCTCCGCGCCCGGGGTGCGGATCGGCCACCTGCTGCAGGAGGGACTCCGGCACGGTGCGCGCTCCGCCCAGGAGGTGTACGAGCAGGAGCTCGTCCGCCTGGTGCTCGCGGACCGGCTGGCCGAGCACGAGGTGGCGCCCCTGGAGGCACTGGGCCTGCTGACGGCGCGGGACCGCGCACGCCCCGTGGCGGAGCTGTCCGCCGGGCAGCGCCGGCGCCTCGAGCTCGCCGTCGTGCTGGCGTCCCGGCCGCACGTGCTGCTGCTGGACGAGCCGACCAACCACCTCTCGATCGCCCTCGTGGACGAGCTCACCGAGGCCCTCGCCGCGACGGCCGCGGCGGTGGTGCTGACCACCCACGACCGGCAGCTCCTGCGGGACACGAAGGGCTGGCCGCGGCTGAGGCCGTGACCGCCCGGAACCGGGCGGAGGACACGGCGGGACGCCGACCTTAGACTGCGGAGCAGGGGACGGGTGACCGCCGTCACCGCCGGCAGCTCCGCTGCCACGACATCCTGAGGAGCACACCATGAGGATCCGCGCCGCCGTCGTCGAGGAGATCGGTGCCCCGTTCGAGCTGGAGGACGTCGAGCTCGCCGGACCGGGCCGGGGGGAGGCCCTGGTCCGCATCGTCGCGACCGGGGTCTGCCACACCGACGCCATCACCAGGGAAGGGGACATGCCGCTGCCGCTGCCCGGGATCCTGGGCCACGAGGGCGCGGGGATCGTGGAGCAGGTCGGCGAGGGCGTCACCGCCGTCGCGCCCGGCGACCGGGTCGTCATCGGCTGGCCCTCGTGCGGGGCGTGCCGCAACTGCCTGGACGGGCAGCCCCGGTACTGTCTGCGGACCGGGGAGGCCCTCGTCTCGGGCCGCCGCTTCCGGGGCGAGGACGCCGGGACCTCGGCCTACACCCGGTCCGACGGCTCGACGGTCTCCGGTCACTTCTTCGGCCAGTCCTCGTTCGCGACCCGATCGATCGTCCTCGCCGACGCCCTCGTGAAGGCGCCCGACGACGTGCCGCTCGAGCTGCTCGGCCCCCTGGCCTGCGGGCTGGGCACGGGTGCCGGCGCGGTGCTCAACGAGGCCCGACCGGGGCCGGGCTCGTCCCTGGTCGTCTTCGGCGTCGGGGCCGTGGGGCTGGCGGCGATCATGGCCGCCCGCTGCACCGCCGCCACCACGGTCATCGCCGTGGACCTGCACGACTCCCGGCTCGAGCTGGCCACCCGCTACGGGGCCACCCACGTCATCAACTCCCGGGACACGGACGTGGTCGCGGAGGTCGCCCGGATCACGGGCGGAACCGCCGACTACGCCTTCGAGTGCACCGGGGTGATCCCCGTCGTGGAGCAGGCCGCGGACTGCGTGGGCATGCTGGGCACGCTCGTGCTCATCGGCGGCGCGCCCGCCCAGGCGCGGTTCAGCCTCGACCACCTGCGTGCGCTGTGGGGCAAGCGGATTCTCGGGGTGCTGGGCGGCGGCAGTCGCAGCGGCAGGTTCATCCCCGCCCTGATCGACCTGCACCGGCAGGGACGGTTCCCCTTCGACGAGCTGGTGCGCTTCTACGAGCTCGACGAGATCGAGCAGGCCCTGGCCGACAGCAAGTCCGGTGACGTGGTCAAGCCCGTCATCCGCATGCCCCGCTGACCCGGCGCCCCCGCCGCGAGGGGTCCGGCGAGAGCGGCGCCCCGGTTCAGTCGATCCGGAGCTCGTGGACGCCGCGCTCGAGACCGAGCTCCACCGCGGCGATGACGTCGTCCACGTTGTGCCCGGGCGGCAGGCGGGGCGGCAGGCCGGTCAGGGCCCGGTCCACGAGCCCGGTGTCCATGTGGGGCAGCCGCGCGTCCACCACCGCGATCCGGCGACGGCGCAGCTCCCGCCGCAGCGACCCCAGCCACGAGGCCATGGCCGCCTTGCTGGCGGCGTAGCCGGCCATCCCGGCCAGCGGCAGCTCCGCGACCACGCCGGTGAGGACCGCGATCGCCCCGCCGTCCGAGAGGTGGGGCAGGGCCGCCCGGATCACGGCCATGGGCCCGAGGGCGTTGACCTCGAACAGCTCCTCCACGACGGCCTCGTCCTCGTCGGCCGCCGGGCCGAACGCGGCGACCCCGGTGGCGATCACCACGGCGTCGATCCCGCCGAGCTCCTCGGCCGCCCGGTGCACCACCGCGGCGGCGTCGTCGTGGTCCACGAGGTCCAGGGCGTGGGCCGCGCGCAGGCCGAGCCGGCGCCGCAGCTCCTCGGCACCCGAGGCGGAGCGGCCGGTCACCACGATGTCGGTGGTGCGCTCGCTCAGTCGCTCGCACAGCCGCTGTCCGAGGACGCCGGTCGCGCCCACCACCAGGATCTTCGCGCCGTTCAGGTCCATGCCACCACTCCCGTCCCCGGTGCGGCCCCGGAACGGGGCCGTGCTCCGAGCGTACCCAGGCTCTCCGACAGCGCCCAGTGATGTGCAGTTCCACAACGATCGTCGAACGACCGTCCTCCGCCGTTGCCGGTTGCGAACCGCTCGGCGTAGATTGCAGTTCTCGGGGCCGTGCCGGGCGGACGCCCGCGGCGTTCGTGCTCCGCGATCGGGGGTCCATCCACATGTCACCGACCACGCCGCGATCGATCCGGACGCTGGCCGCGGCCGCCGCGGCCCTGCTGTTCCTGGCCTCCTGCGGCGCCCCGTCCGGCGAGGACCCCTCCGGGGAGGGCACGAGCCCCGCCGCGTCCCCGGCCACCACGGTGGCGGAGTCCCCGACGGGCTCGGAACCGGCCACGGAGTCCCCGTCGCCGACCTCCGCGAGCCCGACCGCCGGGCCCACCGAGAGCCCGACCGGCACACCCACGGCGAGTCCCACCGGCACACCCACGGCGAGCCCGACCGGGAGTCCGACCCCGGCTCCCGTGGAGCTCGTGACGTACACGGGCACGGCCGCCGACGCGGCCTTCGCCTTCGAGCTGCCCGCGACGTGGCGGGTGGACGGGGAGTTCTCGGACGTCGGCGGCACGGTGACGGTGCTCGGGCCGGGCGGCGCCCCCGTCGGCCACCTGTCGGTCCTCATCGCCTGGGGCGCCGAGTGCGGACCCGACTGCTCGATGCCGCCGGTGGCCCACCTCGGGGACGTCCCAGGAGGCGTGCCCCTGTCCAGCAGCGGGGAGTTCGTGGTGCGCTCCGTGGCCATGGACCTGACGTCCGCGCCCGAACTGCGCAACGCGTACGGCTGGCCGGACGCCGTGCGGCTCGTGACCTCGCTGACCGATGCGGACGAACCGCCGCCCACCGCGATGCTGCCGCACGTCATGTACGGCCTGGGCATGGTCGAGACGGGGGTGGTCGCGCCCAACGGCATCACCTACCGGACGGTGATCTTCAGCTCGGTCCACGACTTCCCCACGCTCGAGGCCGCCCGGGAGTACGCCCGGTCCGAGCAGCACCGGCAGGTCGAGGCGATGATCGCCTCCTTCCGCGCCTAGCGCTCCGCGGGCGCCCTCCAGGGCCGCGCCAGCGACGGCGGGGCGCCGCCGGGGCGCTGCACGAGCACCTGGTTGACGCCCTGCCGGCCCGACTCGAACGTCCAGGCGGCGGCGACCAGGTAGAGCCGCCACACGCGGGCCCGCCCCTCCCCGACCAGCCGGACCGCCTCGGACCAGTGCTCTTCGAGGCGCTGCGCCCAGGCCCGGAGGGTCAGCCGGTAGTGCGGGCGCAGGGCCTCCACGTCGAGGACCTCCAGGCCGCTCGCCTCCAGCGCACCGATCATCCGGGTGAGGCTGAGCACCTCGGTGTCGGGGAAGACGTAGCGGGCCATGAACGTGCCGGGATCGTGCGGGGCCTCCCCGGTCCGCCAGGGGGCCCCGGTGCGCCGGGCGATCGCGTGGTTGAGCAGGCGGGCGCCGGGGCGCAGCAGTCCGTGCAGGTGCGCGGCGTAGCCGTCGATCTGGTCGTCGCCGACGTGCTCGGACATGCCGATCGAGGAGATGGCGTCGAAGGGACCGTCGTCGACGTCGCGGTAGTCCTGGACCCGGATCTCGATCCGCTCGGCCAGCCCGGCGGCGGACACCCGCTCCCGCCCCAGGGCGGCCTGCTCGGGGGAGAGGGTGACCCCGACGACGTCGACCCCGTACTGCCGGGCGGCGTGCAGGGCGAAGCTGCCCCAGCCGCAGCCCACGTCCAGCACCCGCATGCCGGGCCGCAGCCCCAGCTTGCGGCAGACCAGGTCGTGCTTGGCCTCCTGCGCCGCCTCCAGTCCCCCGGACCGGTCGTCCCAGACGGCGCAGGAGTAGACCAGGGAGGGGCCGAGGAGCACGGTGTAGAAGTCGTTGCCGAGATCGTAGTGGTGCGAGACCGCCGCGGCGTCGCGGGTCTTGGAGTGCCGCCCGCCGTATCCGCCCAGGTCCACCTCCTCCGGGGGCGGGGCCGGTTCCGGTCCCAGGGCGCGCAGGCTCACGGCGGTCCGAAGCAGTCTCCACCGTTGGCGCACCGTCAGGGGAACGGGCTCGGTGAGTCTGCCGGTGGCGGTGAGGGCGGCGACGGTCGCGAAGACGTCGCCGGGGAGATCGAGCTCGCCCGCCACGTAGGCGCGGCCCAGACCGAGCTGGCCGGGCGACCACAGGAGCCGGCGCAGGGCCCGCCGGGACCGGATCTCGATCACCGGCGCACCGGGCGGACCGGCCTCCGAACCGTCCCATGCGCGCAACCGGACCGGGACCCGGTCCGTGCCCAGCACGATGCCCAGCACCTCGGCCAGCCGCGGGGCCGCCCCCGACGTCCTCACCATGTCGATCGCTCCTCCTCCGGCGCCAGGGGACGCCACGGTCCAGGGTGTCCCGCCTGAGGCACGAAGTCACCGGTACGCCCCGAGACCGCCGAAACATTGCGGGCAGCTCGGGGGATAGCGGTGGGTTCACGGGGGAGGGGCGCGGCGGCCGGTGGGGCGCGGAACGACCTACTCGGGATCTCCGAGGGGGGCGTACCCCATGCGCCGGCTGACCCGCAGACCGGCCTCCTTGAGGTCCTCGATGAGGTCGGCCATGTGCTGCTCCGTGAACCGGAAGGCCGGTCCCGAGACGCTGATCGAGGCGATGACCGTGCCGAGATGGTCCCGCACGGGCACAGCGACGGAGTTGAGCCCGATCTCGAACTCCTCGCACACGGTGGCGTAGCCCTGGGCGGCCACGTCGATCAGCTGCCGTTCCAGCTGCTTCTTCGACGTGAACGTGCGCGCGGTGAGCGCCGGCAGGCCCTGGGCGCGGAGGATCTGGGCTCTCTCCTCGGAGGGCAGCCCCGCCAGCAGCACCTTGCCGCTGGAGGTGGCGTGCAGGGGGGTCAGGCTTCCGATCCAGTCGTGGGTCGCGACCGAGGAGGGGCCCATCTCCTGGTCCACGTTGACGGCGTGGCCCTCCCGGAGGACCGCCAGGTTGACCGTCTCGGCGTGGGTCCGTGCCAGCTCGCGGATCTCGTCGCGTGCCTCGGCCACCACGCTCAGCCGGCCGGGGATCGCGTGCGCCAGCCGCAGGATGCCGAACCCGAGCTGGTACTTGCTCCCGTCGCTCGGATGGTGCACCAGGCCCCGGAGCTCCAGGGCGCCGAGCAACCGCGAAGCGGTCGACTTGTGCACTCCCAGCTCCGCGGCCACCTCGGTCACCGTCGAGCCACCGGTGCGGGCGAGGACCTCGAGCACCGTGATCGCCCGGTCGACGGACTGGACACCGCCCGGGGTCACTCCGTCCGAGCTGGTCTGCTCCGTTGCGGCGTCGGAAGTGGATGAAGGTCTGGTGGCTTGTGGGGACATGACCCCATGGTAGTCAATCGTCATTGTCGCGCTCCGTCCGCTCCGTCCGTGGGCAGCCGGTCCCGGCGGGCCTGGTGACCGGGAAGTGCGGGCTGGGCCGGGCGTGCACCCGGCCCAGCACGCTCGTCATGAGCGAGTGGTCGTCGCCCCCTTCTTCCGGGCCTGGCCGTTCTCCTGGGCATAGATGGGCTGACCAGCGGCCGTGGCGTCCACGGCCCGGAACTCGGCCGTGTTCGGGTCCGTGCTCTCCCGGGTGACCAGGGTGAACTTCTGGTGCCCGTACTCGTCGACGGCGCTGCGCACCGCGCGGTTCATCACGGAGTCGGACAGGCGCTTGCGCAGCCACATCGGATCCTGGCGGAGGTCGCGGGCCAGTGCGAAGCACAGCAGGAGCATCACCAGGATGAACGGCAGAGCCGAGACGATCGTCAGCCGTTGCAGGCCGCCCAGGGCGGCGGCGGGATCGTCGCCTCCGGCCAGGAGCATCACCGCGGCGACGCTGCCCATGAGCACACCCCAGAAGATGATGACGGGGCGGGAGGGCTCCAGGCTGCCGCGGGAGCTGAGCGAGCCGGCCACGATGGACGCCGAGTCGGCGCCCGTGACGAAGAAGATCCCCGTGAGCACCATGGCCAGCACAGCGAGGCCGACGGTGACGGCCTGCGGCAGGTCCAGACCGGTGAACATGTCGTAGATCGCGCTGTCGAAGGAGATGGTCGGGGACCCGTCCACGACCGTGGCGATGCCGTCACCCGGATCGGGCGTCGCATTGGCCGTGCGCTGGATGTCGATGGCCGTGCCGCCGAAGACGGCGAACCACAGCAGGGACACCAACGACGGCACCACGAGGACTCCCACCACGAACTGGCGGATGGTCCGGCCGCGGCTGATCCGGGCGACGAACATGCCCACGAAGGGAGTCCAGGAGACCCACCAGGCCCAGTAGAAGATGGTCCACCCCGAGAGCCACTCGCGCATCCCCTCGTCGCCCACGGCCTCCGTGCGGGCGGACATCTCCGGCAGCATCTGCGCGTAGGAGCCCACCGAGGAGGGAATGAGGTTGAGGATGAAGACGCTGGGGCCCACCACGAAGATGATGATCGCCAGCAGGAGGGCCAGCACCATGTTGGTGTTCGAGAGGAACTGGATGCCGCGGGCGATGCCGGAGACGGCCGAGGCCACGAAGCAGAACGTCAGCACAGCGATGACGGCCACCAGCATCGGGGTGGTCACCTCGGCGACGACGCCGTTGAACTGCAGGCCGCTGCCGATCTGCAGGGCGCCCAGGCCGAGCGACGCGGCGGTCCCGAACACGGTCGCGAAGATGGCGAGCATGTTGATGATCTTCCCGCCCACGCCGTCCACGGCCTTGCGCCCGAAGATCGAGACGAACGCCTCGGAGAGCAGGTTCTTGCGGCCCAGGCGGAAGGTGCCGTAGGCGATGGCGATGCCGACCACCGCGTACATCGCCCACGGGTGCAGCGTCCAGTGGAACAGGGACGTGGCCATCGCCGCCTCGATGGCCTCGGCCGTCTGGGCGTCGGCCGTGGCCGGCGGCGGGGAGATGTAGTGGTAGAGCGGCTCGGCGACGCCGTAGAACATCAGGCCGATGCCCATGCCGCAGGCGAACATCATCGAGATCCACGACACCGTCCGGAACTCCGGGCGCTCACCGTCCTGGCCCAGCGGGATGTTGCCGAACCGGCCGATGGCCAGCCAGAGGACGAAGACCACGAACAGGGAGGCCAGGAGCACGAAGAGCCACCCGGTGCTCTCCAGCACCCAGCCCAGCGCCGCCGTCGAGGCGGTGGACAGGCTCTCGGTGTTGAGGAACCCCCAGAGCACGAAGGCGACCACGAGCGCTCCGGTGACCACGAAGATGGTCCGGTCGAGGCCTTCCAGGCCGGCGCGGAAGGACTTGCGCCGCTCGACGACGCCGACCTTCAGCTCGTCGAGGATCGCGGCCTCCTCGGCCTCCGCCTCGTGCAGCAGGGTCGTGTCGTCCACGGGTGGCGTCGCGGACTGTGCCGTCGACCCCTCGTCGGGCGTCGGGTCGACGCGAGGGTCGTCGTTGCTCATCGGATCTTCTCCTGGCTCTTGGTACCGGGTTGCGCGCCCACGACGTCGCCGACCTTGTCGGTGATCCAGTCGTGGAAGGCGCCGATGTGGTGTTCGGAGGGGACGAGGACTCCGCCGGTGGCGTAGATCTTGGAGCTCATGGCGGGCTGGCAGCGTTCGCAGGCGTCGAAGTCCTGCTGGTTGACGCGGTGGAAGAGCTCGACCGAGGCGGAGACGTCCTTGCCGGACTCGACCACGGAGGGCAGGTAGAGCCAGTCGCACTCCACGATGGTGTGGTCCGGGGCCATGGGGAACATCCGGTGGATGATCACGTGGTCGGGCACGAGGTTGACGAACACGGTGGGCCTGACGGTGATCGCGTAGTAGCGGCGGTCGTGGTCGTCGTCCACGCCGGGCAGCTTGTCCAGGCCTTCGGAGCCGTCGACGGTGAAGCCCAGGACGTCGTCGCCGAACTCCGCGCCGTGGCCGACGAAGTACTGGGCGGCCAGTCCGTCGGCGAACTCGGGCAGGACCTCGGTGAGCTCGGGGTGGATGGTGGCGCAGTGGTAGCACTCCATGAAGTTCTCGATGATGAGCTTCCAGTTGGCCTTCACGTCGTAGGTGATGCGCCGGCCCAGGGCGAGGTTGGCGATGTCGTAGCCCTCGATGGCCTGGGTGTCGCCGAGGCGGTCCTGGATGTCGCCCATGACGTCTTCTTCGAAGGAGGGGGGGTTCTCGGCCAGGCAGACCCAGACGTAGCCGAGGTACTCCCGGACCGGGACGGTGACCAGCCCGTATTCCTGGCGGTCGATGTCGGGCATCTTGGTGAGGTTGGGGGCGGCGATGAGCTTGCCGTCGAAGTCGTAGGTCCAGGCGTGGTAGGGGCACTGGAAGGAGCGTCCGGCCTCGCCGCTGTCCTCCATGCACAGCTTCACGCCGCGGTGGCGGCAGATGTTGTAGAAGGCGCGGATGCCGTGCTTGCGGTTGCGGGTGATGATGATGGACTCCCGGCCGATCTGCACGGTGCGGAAGGCTCCGGGCTTGTCGAGGTCACCGGCGCGCACGGCGCAGAACCACATCTGCTCGAAGATGCGTTCCTGCTCGGCGCGGAACACGGCCTCGTCCACGTAGGTGGATCCGGGCAGGGTGGAGATCAGACTCTCCGAGACAACATTGGTCGACAACTCGAACTCCT
>NZ_JBISWK010000049.1:0-8098 GCF_044462205.1 Kocuria rhizosphaericola
CGGGACGACCGCCAGGACGACCGTCCCGGTGGGTACGCTCCGCGCGGAGGCCGGCCCGAGAACGACAGGCGGGGAGGCTACGGCGGTGACCGCCGTCAGGACGACCGTCGTGGTGGCTACGCCCCGCGCGGTGACCGCCGGGATGACCGCCAGGACGACCGTCGTGGCGGGTATGCCCCGCGCAGTGACCGGCGTGATGGCGATCGTCGCGGAGGCTACGGCGATGACCGCCGTCGTGACGACCGTCGTGGAGGGTTCCCGGACCGCAACGAGGGGTACCGTGGGCGTCGTGACGACCGGGACGACGTCTCGACGCACCGGCACCGTGCACCCGAGGTCGACGAGGACATCACCGGCCGCGAGCTCGACAAGCCGACCCGCGCCCAGCTGGGGGCTCTCGAACCGCGCAACGCCGAGGCCGTCGCCAAGCACCTGGTCATGGCCGGGCGCTATCTGCTGGACGCCCCCGAGCTGGCGCTCGAGCACGCGCAGGCGGCCGGACGGCGAGGGGGTCGCATTGCCGCGGTGCGGGAGGCCACCGGGATCGCGGCGTACGAGGCCGGTGACTTCGCGCTGGCGCTCAAGGAGCTCCGCACGTTCCGCCGGATGACCGGCGCCGAGATCCACCTTCCCCTCATGGTCGACTGCGAGCGGGCCCTCGGTCGCCCGGACAAGGCCGCTGAGCTCGCGACGTCGGAGGCCGTGCAGTCGCTCGAGCCCGGCGAGAAGGTGGAACTCGCGATCGTCCTGGCCGGCATGCGCCGGGACCAGGGAGACGCCCAGGGGGCAGTGGACGCACTGACCATTCCGCAGCTCGACAAGAACCGGGGCTTCGCCTACAGTCCCCGGTTGTTCCGGGCCTACGCCGAGGCCCTGCGCGGCGTCGGGAGGGACCGGGAGGCCCTGACGTGGGACCGTCAGGCCGTGGTGGCCGAGGCCGCCCTCGGGACGGGACAGTTCGCCGAGCCGGAGATCATCGACTTCGACGACGAGGACGAGGCCGAGCAGGTGCCGGCGAGCGGCGTCGTCCTGGCCGATGCCGAGGAGCCGGCCCGGGGCCCGGTGGAGGAGCCGGCTCGGGAAACGACCGGGGCGGTGGCGGGGACGGACCCGACCGGTGCCCCAGCCGGTGCGGAGGGCGGCGACCTCGACGACCGCGTGGACGACGAGTCCGACGGCGTGCTCGACGACGGTTCCGACGAGGAGCCGGAGGACGAGGAGCAGGAGGACGCGGAGAACGGCGAGCAGGACCTGGACCCCGACGACGACTTCGAGGGCGGCTCCGAGGCCGATCTTGATCCGGACGACGACGCGGATCTTGACGGCGAGGACGGCAACGACGGCGAGGACGGCGGCCCGGAGCATGGCTGAGCGGCTGCTCGACCGGTTCGACGCCGTCCTGAGCGATCTGGACGGCGTCGTCTACGCCGGCCCGCACGCCATCCCCGGAGCGCCGGAGATGCTCCGCAGGATCTCCGCGGACGGCGTGCCCGTCGTGTTCGTGACCAACAACGCCTCCCGCTCCGTGGCCACGGTCGCCGAGCACCTGACGGACCTCGGCGTGCCCACGGAACCCGACGGCGTCGTGAGCGCGGCGCAGGCCGGAGCCGAGCTGCTGGCGCAACGGATCCCGGCCGGCACCGCTGTGCTCATCACTGGTTCCCAGGCGCTGGCCGACGTCGTGGCGGACGTCGGGCTGGTCCCGGTCCGTGCCCAGTCCGACGCGCCCCGCGCCGTGATCCAGGGCTTCGACCCCGGCCTGGGCTGGGCCGAGCTCGCCGAGGCCGCCTACACGCTGGCGGATCCGGACGTGCTGTGGGTCGCGACCAACACCGACCGCACCATTCCGCAGGCACGCGGTCTGGCCCCCGGCAACGGCACCCTCGTGGCGGCCGTGGCGGCGACCACGGCGCGGCCGCCGGTCGTCGCCGGCAAGCCGGAGGCGCCCATCTTCCGCACCGCCGCCGAACGGGCGGGCAGCACCCGGCCCGTGGTGCTGGGGGACCGGCTGGACACCGACATCCGGGGCGGCAACGCCGCCGGCTTCTCGACGATCGCGGTCCTCACCGGGGTGGACACCGTGCACACGATCCTCGCCGCGTGCACCGCGGAGCGCCCGGACCACGTCGTCGGCACCCTGCAGGCGCTCTTCGAGCCGTACCCCGAGGTCGAGGTCACGTCCTCGGACCGGGGTCACACCGCGCGCTGCGGAGCGGCGGAGGCCGAGGCCGACGGCACGCGGCTGCGGATCCGGGGCGCGCAGGACGACCTCGACGCCTGGCGGGCCGCCTGCGCGGCCTGGTGGACGGCGCACCCCGACACCGACGTCCCCGTGGTCCCCGACCCCGAGTGGGTGACGGGGGCGTGACCGGGCGCGCCGAGCTGCCGCCCGCGGCCGGGGGCGGCGGCGCAACCCTGCGCCCGACCGGTCACGCCGGGGTGGACGCCGTGCTCCAGCGTGCCGGTGACCTGGAGACGCTGCCGGTCTCGGAGCATCCCGGCCGCTACGAAGAGCTGCACGCGGCACTCGTGGCCGAGCTCGAGGCCGAGCCCGGCACCGTTCCCGCCGGCCTCGTGCCGCACCCGCGGACGGGACAGGAGGAGGCGGAGCCGCGGTGAGCTCCCGTCTCGACCAGGAGCTGACGGTGCGCGCACTGGCCCGCTCCCGCACGGTCGCCGCCCGGTGGATCGGCGAGGGGCGGGTGCTCGTGAACGGCCGGCCGGTGACCAAGCCCTCCGTCCGGGTCGGCCCCGACGACCTGCTGGAGGTCCGTCCCGCGGAGGCCCCGGACTACGTCAGCCGGGCCGGGCACAAGCTGGCCGGGGCGCTCGCCGCGTTCCCGGAGATCGACGTGGCGGGCAGGCGGTGCCTCGACGCCGGCGCCTCGACGGGCGGGTTCACCGACGTGCTGCTGCGGGAGGGCGCCCGGGAGGTGGTCGCCGTGGACGTGGGCCACGACCAGCTCGACCCCTCGCTCCGGGAGGACCCCCGGGTCCGCGTGCTCGAGGGCATGAACGTGCGCTGGATGCGCCCCGAGGACATCGGCGGCCCGACGGAGCTCACGGTCTGCGACCTGTCCTTCATCTCGCTGACCCTGGTCCTGGAGCCCCTGGCTGCGGCCACGGTGCCCGGAGGGGACCTCGTGCTCATGGTCAAGCCGCAGTTCGAGGTCGGCGCCGACCGCCTCGCGCGCACCGGGGTGGTCACGAGCGAGCACGAACGCGCCCGGGCCGTGGAGGCGGTGGCCGCCGCGGCCCGGACCCACGGGCTGACGGTCCGGGGCCGGGAGCGCAGCCCGCTTCCGGGCCAGGACGGCAACCACGAGTTCTTCCTGTGGTGCCGGCGGGATCCGCCGTCCTGAGTGTCCCCGCCCTCGCGTAGGGTGGTGAGCGGTGCCCGGTCCGCGGGCACGGCGTGCGCCACGGGCCGGTCCCGGCCCCGACGACGCCCGCGTGCACCGAGCAGTCGAGAACGGGAGGACCCGGTGAGCAGAAAGATCCTGGTCATGGCCCACATGGGCCGCCAAGAGGCCCAGGACGCCGCCCGCGACTCCTGTCTCCAGCTCCACGAGGCGGGCCTGGTGCCGGTGATCTCCCGGACCGACCTCGAGGCGCTGCAGGAGGACGCCGTGCCTCTCGCACCCGTGGAGGTCATCGAGGAGGACGTCTCCCTGCGGGAGATCGAGCTCGTCATGGTGCTCGGCGGGGACGGGTCGATCCTGCGCGCCGCCGAACTGGTGCGCAGCGTGGACACCCCCCTGCTGGGCGTGAACCTGGGCCACGTGGGCTTCCTCGCCGAGAGCGAGCGCTCCGACCTCCGCGAGTCCGTGGAGGCCATCGTCGACGGCCGCTACACGGTGGAGCAGCGCATGACGATCGACGTGACCGTGTGGCAGGACGAGAAGAAGGTGCTGCACACCTGGGCGCTGAACGAGGCCTCGGTGGAGAAGGGCGACCGCGAGAAGATGGTCGAGGTGGTCATCGAGGTGGACCGCCGGCCCCTGAGCACCTTCGGGTGCGACGGCGTGGTCCTCGCCACGCCGACCGGCTCCACCGCCTACGCGTTCTCCGCGGGCGGGCCCGTGGTGTGGCCCGAGGTCGAGGCGCTGCTCATGGTGCCCCTCAGCGCCCATGCCCTGTTCTCCCGGCCCCTGGTCATCTCCCCGAACTCCATGATGGCCGTGGAGGTCCTCACCCGCACCGACGCCCGCGGCGTGCTGTGGTGCGACGGGCGCCGGACCACCGAGCTGCCGCCCGGCTCCCGGATCGAGGTGGTGCGCTCCCCGAAGGCGGTCAACCTGGCGCGGATGCACCGCACCCCCTTCTCGGAGCGGCTCGTGAAGAAGTTCGAGCTGCCCACGAGCGGCTGGCGCGGACCGGTGCCACCGCACGAGGCCGCCGCGGCGCGGACCACGGCCCTGCCCACGGTCCGCGGCGACCAGACCACCGCCGGGTGGGCACAGGAGCCGCAGAAGTCCACGGTCGGGCACGAGATGCCCCACGAACCCGACTCCCCGCCCCCCTCGCCCGGAACGAGAGCGGGAAGGCCGGCTGAATGATCGAGGAGATCCACATCCACGACCTCGGCGTCATCACCGACGCCGTGCTGCCCCTCGGGCCGGGGCTGAGCATCCTCTCCGGTGAGACCGGCGCGGGCAAGACCATGGTGGTCACCGCCCTCGGGATGCTGCTGGGCAACCGCTCCGACGCCGGGGCCGTGCGCTCCGGGGCGCCCAAGGCCGTCGCCGAGGCCGTCGTGCGGGTTCCGGCCGGGCACCCCGCCGCGGCCCTCGTCGAGGACGCCGGCGGTGCGGTCGACGTCGAGACCGTCGGCGACGCCGAGGAGGCCCTCGTCACCGTCGCGCGGACCGTGACCTCGGAGGGGCGCAGCCGCGCCCACGTCGGTGGCCGCGCCGCCCCCGTGGGCACGCTCTCCGCGGTGGGCCAGACCCTGGTGGCGGTGCACGGACAGTCCGACCAGCTGCGGCTGAAGTCCCCGGCCGCTCAGCGGCACGCCCTGGACCAGTACGCGGGGGAGGAGCTGGCCGCGGAACTGCGCCGCTACCGGGAGCGGCTCACCGAGTACCGCTCCGTGCAGCAGACCCTGCGCGAGGTCACCGAGCACGGCCGCGAACGGGCGCTGGAGGCGCAGAGCCTGCAGGGGGCCCTCGAGGAGATCGACGCCGTGGACCCCCAGCCGGGGGAGGACGAGCGCCTCGACCAGGAGAGCCAGAAGCTGACCAACCTGGAGCAGCTGCGCGCCGCCGCGCTCACGGCCCACGCCGCCCTCAGCGGCGGGGAGTTCGCCGACGGCGACGCCCCGGACGCGACCGCCCTCGTGGCGGCCGCGCACCGGGCCCTGGAGCAGGAGGCCGGCTCCGACCGGGATCTCGAGGAGCTGTCCGGGCGGGTCGCCGAGCTGGCCGTGCTGGTCAACGACATCGCCGCGGACCTCTCCGGCTATGCGTCGGGGCTCGACGACGAGGGCCCCGCCCGCCTGGCCGAGGTGGAGTCCCGGCGGGCCAAGCTCAAGACCCTGACCCGCAAGTACGGCGCCACCGTGGACGAGGTCCTCGACTGGGCGGAGCGCTCGCGGGCTCGCCTCGACGAGCTCACCGACGACCCCGCGCGGGAGCAGGAGCTCCGCGCCCGCCTCGAGCAGCTGCACGCCGAGCTGAGCGAGCTGGCCGCCCGGATGACCGAACGGCGCCGGTACGCGGCGCACCGGCTCTCCGACGCCGTGAGCTCCGAGCTCACGGCCCTGGCCATGCCCAACGCCTCCCTCGTCATCGAGGTCGAGCCCACGGAGGAGTTCTCCGGCCACGGGCGGGACGAGATCGCCTTCCTCCTCAAGCCGCACGCCGCCGCCGCCCCGCGGCCCCTCGGCAAGGGCGCGTCCGGCGGTGAGCTGTCCCGTCTCATGCTCGCCATCGAGGTGGTCCTCGCCGCCGTGGACCCGGTGCCGACGTTCGTCTTCGACGAGGTGGACTCGGGGGTGGGCGGCAAGGCCGCCGTGGAGATCGGCCGCCGGCTGAAGATGCTCGCCCAGCACGTCCAGGTCCTCGTGGTGACGCACCTGCCGCAGGTCGCGGCCTTCGCCGACCAGCACGTCCTCGTCACCAAGAGCGCGGACGCCACGGTCAGCGACGTGCGCGTGCTCGACGAGGAGGAGCGCGTGGTGGAGCTCGCCCGCATGCTCGCGGGCCACGAGGACTCCGAGGCGGCGCGCGAGCACGCCCGTGAGCTCGTCCGCGGCGCGGTGCTCTGAGGCGCCTCCGCACGGTGATCCCCAGCACGCAACCGACGTCCCGGGAGGACAAGAATGATAGGGTCGAATTCCGTGGTGAATGCAAACGAAGCCGCCCACGAGGCCGGCGCACAGCAGACCGAAAACCAGCGACCGGGCAAGGTGACCCGCCAGATCTTCGTGACGGGCGGCGTGGCCTCCTCCCTCGGCAAGGGCCTGACCGCCTCGTCCCTCGGGATGCTGCTGCGGGCACGCGGGCTCTCCGTGACGATGCAGAAGCTGGATCCGTACCTCAACGTCGATCCGGGCACCATGAACCCCTTCCAGCACGGCGAGGTCTTCGTGACCGACGACGGGGCGGAGACCGATCTCGACATCGGCCACTACGAGCGCTTCCTGGACGAGAACCTCGACGCCTCGGCGAACGTGACCACCGGTCAGGTGTACTCGACGGTCATCGCCAAGGAGCGCCGGGGCGAGTACCTCGGGGACACCGTCCAGGTCATTCCCCACATCACCGACGAGCTGAAGAACCGCATGCGCCGCCGCGCGCAGGACGACGACCAGCCGGACATCATCATCACCGAGATCGGCGGCACGGTCGGTGACATCGAGTCCCAGCCGTTCCTCGAGGCCGCACGGCAGGTCCGCCAGGACGTCGGCCGCCGCAACGTGTTCTACCTGCACGTCTCCCTGATCCCGTACATCGGTCCCTCGGGCGAGCTGAAGACCAAGCCGACCCAGCACTCCGTGGCCGCCCTTCGCGGGCTCGGCATCCAGCCGGACGCGCTGGTGCTGCGCTCCGACCGGCAGGTCCCCGACACGATGCTGCGCAAGATCGGCAACGCCTGCGACGTCGACCACGACGCCGTGATCTCCTGCCCGGACGCCCCGAGCATCTACGACATCCCCCGGACCCTGCACTCCCAGGCACTGGACACCTACATCCTCGACTACCTGGGCCTGGACTACCGGGACGCCGATCTGGCCCAGTGGGAGCGCCTGCTCAAGGCCGTGCACGAGCCCGCCCACTTCGTCACCGTCGCCATGGTCGGCAAGTACATCGACCTCCCGGACGCCTACCTGTCGGTCTCCGAGGCGCTGCGCGCCGGCGGCTTCGCCAACGACGCCCGCGTGAAGATCAAGTGGGTGGCCTCGGACCTGTGCGAGACGCCCGAGGGAGCCCAGCGCGAGCTCGGCGACGTCGACGCGATCTGCGTCCCCGGCGGCTTCGGCATCCGCGGCATCGAGGGCAAGCTCGGCACCCTGCGCTTCGCCCGGGAGCACCGCATCCCGACCCTCGGCCTGTGCCTGGGCCTGCAGTGCATGGTCATCGAGTACGCCCGCACGGAGCTGGGGCTGGCCGGTGCCTCCTCGACCGAGTTCGAGCCGGAGACCGGGTACCCGGTCGTGGCGACCATGGACGAGCAGAAGCAGTTCGTCGAGGGCGCCGGCGACCTCGGCGGCACCATGCGGCTGGGCCTCTACGAGGCCCAGCTGCGGCCCGGCTCCGTGGTGGCCGGTGCCTACGGCTCCACCGAGGTCAAGGAGCGCCACCGCCACCGCTACGAGGTCAACAACGAGTACCGCGAGCGTCTCGAGGAGGCGGGCCTCGTGATCTCCGGCACCTCCCCGGGCGGCACCCTCGTGGAGTTCGTGGAGCTGCCCGTCGACGTGCACCCGTACTACGTGGGCACCCAGGCGCACCCCGAGCTGATGTCCCGCCCGACCCGCCCGCACCCGCTGTTCGACGGGCTCGTGAAGGCGGCCCTCGAGCGCCGTGAGGCCGAGGGCCGCTGAGCCCACGCCCGTCGCCGCACGGGCTTCCCGGTGCAGGCGCCGCGTCCTCGT